>CAZSIG010000294.1:0-2631 GCA_964606195.1 uncultured Anaerolineales bacterium | reverse complement strand
ATAATGCTGGGGAATTTCGTCTATTACAAGGAGCCACAAAACAAAATAAACAAGCTCTATATGCTATCGTGCATGGCGGGCGCGTATATGACGTTTTCGGAGTTTGGCTACCGTCAGGCGAGCGACTATCGAACCGCGCTGTTGTGGATGAAAGCCGGATCCTTCTGGACATTCTCGTTGCCGTTTCTGTTACATTTTGTATTAGTTTTCACCGGTAAATGGAGAACGATTAAGCGCAAGAGGCTTTACATTACAATCATCTATCTGCCCGCGTTGGTAATCGCTTTGATAGACCTGTTCACGAATTGGCTCACCGCGGGCATGGAATACAAATGGTGGGGATGGAGGTACGTTGTCGCGGAGAGTCCGGTGACCTATGTGGTTTATTTGTGGGTAGTGGTTTTATTACTACTCTCGATGTCTCTGTGCGTGAGATATTATTTTCAGACTACTGATTTTATCCAAAAAAAGCGGGCGAAATACGTGTTATTAGGATTTTCGTTTTATTTGATATCTTCCCTTGTGACCGACTCGGTGTTTCCCGCGCTGAATATCGATTTTCCTGAGATGACCTCTCTGGCGTTTCTGGCAGAAGCCGCGTTTATCGGTTACGCGGTTTGGCGATACAAGCTATTTGTGCTCTCGCCCGCGACGGCGGCAGAGAGCATTGTCTCTACGATGGCGGACGCGCTCTTTTTACTCGGTCCCGATGGAACCATTCAGCGAGTCAATCGCGCCGCGAACGAGTTTTTGGGCTATCGAGAGGATGAGCTAATCGGTCAACCATTCGAGGTCGTCATCGCGCAGGATGAGAGCGAAATATCAAAATATAGAGGAGCGATACGCAATCGTCTTGGGTATATCGGCTATGTTCAGGATTTTGAACTGCGGTTGAGTGCTGTGGATGGCGCGAAGATTTCAGTCTCGTTGTCCATATCCCCGGTGTACAGCGAACATGGCGATTTGTTCGGAGTTACTTATATCTTCAGAGATCTGACGGCGCGTAAAAAATACGAAAGGCGATTACGGGAGGCAAAAGAGGCTGCCGAAGCTGCCAACCGCGCCAAGAGCACCTTTTTGGCGAATATGAGCCATGAGCTGCGTACTCCGTTGAACGCGATCATCGGATATAGCGAACTATTGCAAGAGGAAGCCGCGGATTGTGGCTATGGGGAGTTAGAACCGGATCTAGAGAAGATTTGCCTCGCGGGCAGGCACCTGCTCGCGCTCATCAGCGATATTCTCGATGTCTCCAAGATCGAAGCGGGGAAGATGGAGCTTTATCTGGAGACTTTTGAGGCGCGGCGGTTGATCGATAACGTAGTGACCACCGTTCAGCCGCTGGTGGCGCAAAATGACAATGTGCTGGAGACGCGTTATGACGACGATCTAGGCGCGATCAACGCGGATCTGACCAAAGTTCGGCAGATACTCTTCAATCTATTGAGCAACGCCGCGAAGTTCACTGAGAAGGGCACAATCACGCTGACCGTTACGCGTGAGGAAGAAGGGGAATCGGCTCAACTCTGTTTTCGCGTCGCGGATACCGGCATCGGTATGTCGGCGGAGCAGATCGCCCATCTTTTTCGGGCGTTCTCGCAAGGAGATGATTCCACGACGCGTAAGTATGGCGGTACGGGGCTGGGCTTAGCCATCAGCTATCATTATTGCCAGATGATGGGGGGCGATATCGCGGTTGAGAGTACATTGGGTGAGGGTTCTACTTTTACCGTCCGCTTGCCGACAAAGGTCGCGGCGCGGCCCACGCTTCCCAATGTATTGGTGTCGAAACTCCCCGTGGAGAATGCCGCAAGCGCGGTGGTGACCAAGGGGACGGTTTTGGTGATCGATGATGATCCGCTGGTGCGCGATCTTTTGCGTCAATTTCTCAGTAGAGATGGTATTGGTGTGCATACCGCCGCGGGGGGTAAGATCGGTGTGCGCCTCGCAGAGGAGCTTTATCCCGATGTCATCACACTGGACATTTTGATGCCCGAAATGGATGGCTGGGAAGTGCTGACAGTTTTGAAAGCTAATCCGCTTCTGTCTAATATTCCGGTGATCATAGTGACTATCCTTGATGATCGCAAACAGGGCTTTGCGTTGGGCGCGGCGGATTATCTGCTCAAGCCGATTGAGCGCGAGCAGCTTTTGACCCTTTTGCACAAATACCTGCGCGGTAAAACGACGGTGTCGACCGCGAACCCCATTTTAGTCGTCGAGGACGACGAGATGGTCTGTCGTATGTTTCGGCATGTTTTGGAGAAAGAGGGGCTGCCGGTGGTGGAAGCGGATAACGGCCTCGTCGCGCTAGACCGCGTGGCAGAGAGGCAGCCCTCATTGATTTTGTTAGATTTGATGATGCCGAAAATGGACGGCTTTCAGTTCATCGTCGAGTTGCGCCGGAATCCCGATTGGCAGGCTATACCGGTGATCGTCATCACCGCGAAGGATTTGACGCCCGAAGACCACCGCCGCCTCAATGGGCGCGTGGAGCAAATTTTAGAGAAGAGGGCATACAACCGCGCCGAACTATTGCACGAGGTAGGCACGTTGGTACACACACATCTTCAGCAGGGATGAATCTGCCACTAATTGCGCTAATTGCACTAATTTTTTCTTTTTGGTTAG
>CAZSIG010000293.1:2096-5471 GCA_964606195.1 uncultured Anaerolineales bacterium | reverse complement strand
GGAGGTACATATCCATGGTACAACAAAAACAGTTTGAGGCTAATATGACGGCGGTGTCCGACGCGGCAGATGAACAGCGAGTTGAAAATGAGGTACTGGCGCGCCGGGCGCAGTTTGCGCTCGCGCTCACCAAGTATGTCGCGTTGGGGTCGGGGATTTTGGCGTTGGGGACGGTATTTTTGTGGTTGTTTTTTCAGCAATACATACAAATGTTGTTCGCCGCGCTTATTCTGGGGCAATTGACGTTATGCTCCGCGCTGTTCGCTACTCTGCATAAACAAGGATGGACAGTAGCCGGAATTAACCTCGCGCTTGGCTCGCTGCTTTTTACCTGCGCGGGGTGTTTCTTCCTCGTGCCCGAAGTGGGGCTGGGCGCGTTGGGGGGTTACGCCATCGCGGTAACTATGGCTAACTCGCTGTTAGGGGAAAGAGATAGCCTGTGGGTGATTGGGGCTAGTGTGCTTCTCTTGGTTGCTGATGTGATTTTAGTACGATTTGTGACCCCTCTGTGGTTTATCCCGTTGGAACCAACGTTAAGCTTGGTAATCGAGATATTCTTCGCGGTGATCCCCTTTCTAGTAGCGACGGGCACCGTGCGGGTGGTCGCGTTGGGACAAGAGAGATTCTTCCGCCAATCGAAGCTGGCGAGTTGGGAGGTCGAGCGGAACATCGCGCGCATTCGCGCCGCCGCCAGCCAAATAAATTCGACAGCCGCGGAGATCTTGGCGGCGACGACGCAGCAAGCCTCCGGCGCGAGTGAGCAGGCAGCTTCCATTTCACAGACTAATACCACCGTAGACGAGGTCAAGACCATTTCGGAACAATCGACCACTCGCGCCCAGGAAGTGGTCAACGTGGCGCAACGCACCGTCGATGTCTCGCGGTCAGGACAAGAAGCGGTGGAAGATACAATCAACAGCATGAACCAAATCAGGGACCGAGTGGAGGGTATCGCGGAGAATATACTGGCACTGTCGGGACAGGCGCAGCAGATCGGGGAGATCACCGCGACGGTCAGCGACATCGCCTCACAGTCGAAAGTACTCGCGCTGAACGCCTCCGTTGAGGCGGCACGAGCGGGCGAGCACGGCAAGGGCTTCGCGGTGGTGGCGGTCGAGGTGCGCAATCTGGCGGAGCAATCGCGGCAGGCAACCGCGCAGGTGAAATCGATCTTGACGGAGATTCAGAATTCCATCAACGCCACGGTGATGGCGACGGAGGAAGGGACGAAGGTGGTGGAACAGGGCGTGACGCTGGCGGTGCAAACGCGCGAGGTTATCGCGCAGTTGGCGGAGGTGATTCAAGAATCCGCGCAATCCGCCACGCAGATGGTCGTCAGCGGGCGGCAGCAGGCTTCCGGTGTCGAGCAGGTCGCGGCGGCGATGCAGAACATCAATCAGGCGATGACGCAGAGCATGGCGAGCACGCGGCAGGCGGAGAAGGCGGCGCAGAATCTGGACGAATTGGCGCGGAGTTTGACGGAGACGGTAGAGCAGGGAAGCGTGAAACGTAATGCTAATGCGTGAAACGTGATGCGTAAAACGTAATTATCATCAACATGAGTAGAGAGCCAACCGTAAGGTAACATGATTAATTAACCACAAAGGGCACGAAGAGCACAAAACGCTTTTTCACTCAATAATACTCATACGCGGTCAAAAGTTATCATTCGAGGCAAGAACAATCTTAGTGTCCTTTGTGTACTTGGTGGTTAAATTGTACTAATTTTAACTATCACTTACCATTTAACCACTACTGCGACGATGAAAGGAGAAGGAGAGTATGGCTGAGGACAATGTTAACGAGATTCGCACCATTGTGGTGGACGATTCGCCGACGGCGCGACAGTTGTTGGTGGCGATTTTGGAGAGCGCGGGGGATATTAAAGTGGTGGGCGTTGGCGACGATGGCGAAGAAGCTATCGAACTGACGCGACAGTTGCACCCCCACGTCGTGGTCATGGGAGTCTGCATGTCCGGCGTGGACGGCTTAGCCGCGACGCGGCGTATCATGGAAGAGATGCCCACGCCCATCGTCATCGTCACCAGCAGCCTCCGAAATCTGGAGACGGAGTTCGGCATTGCCCCCTCCACTGCGAACGCGCCGAAGGTGGTTCGCAAGCCGAGCCTGCTGGAGCCGGAGACCTGTGATAACGTCATCGAGACGGTGCGCACTATGGCAAAAGTGCCCGCAGCCATCGAAGAGGGCTTGGCGGAACTAGCCGCTTCGGCGGAGGTGCCGCAGCAGCGCGGCGTACAGGTGATCGGCATCGCCGCGTCGGTCGGCGGAAGCGCGGTGCTGGTGAAATTGTTGCAAGAACTGACCGCGCATTCTCAAGTGCCCATTTTAGTGGTGCAGCACATCGCCGGGGGCTTGATTCCCAATCTGGTCGAATGGTTAGATGAGCGTATCTCGCGGCGCGTGGTCATGGCGGCTGATGGGGAACAGCTTCGCTCTGACGTTGTGATGATCGCGCCCCACGACCACCACCTACGCGTGAACGCGCAGGGCGTGATAGAATTGTCGCAGGAATCGCCGTATAAAGGATTGCGCCCATCAGCCAATCATCTTTTTTACTCCTTAGCCAACGTCTATGGAGAGGGCGCGATCGGCGTAGTGCTCAGCGGCTTGAGCGATGATGGCGCGCTGGGTTTGGAGGTGCTGCACATGGCAGGAGGGACGACGATCGCGCAGCACGAGGATAGCTGTGTGGCGGGCGATATGCCCCGCGCCGCCGTGCGGCGCGATGCGGTCGATTTGGAACTCGCGCCGGAGGAGATCGCGCGTAAAATCGGGGAGTTGTTACAATAATTTAACCACTAAGAACACCAAGGACACAAAGTACTTTATGCTCAAAAAATACTCATACGCGGTCAAAAACTATCATTCGAGATAAGAAAAATCTTAGTGTTCTTTGTGTCCTTAGTGGTTGAATAGTTACCGTTTTAGATATTTATTGAGTAATAGAAGGAGGAATAGGATTATGTTAAACGTATTTAGGAAATCTATTCGGGCGAAGATCGCGTTGTGGGCGGGGGTATGTTTGCTATTGGCGGCGGCGATCATCATCACCTACGCGGTGGTGGCGCTGCGGACCATGGCAATAGGGAATGCCAAAGAAGATGCTCTGGCAAAATCCGAGGCGCACGCGGCATATATCAGGGCAGAGTTAGAGATTGCCTTGGACGCGGCGCGAACGTTGGCGCAGGCATTATCCGCGATCAAGAATGAGGAGAGTTCCCTCGAATTGAATCGCGAGCAGGTGAACGCCATGCTAAGGGAAGTTTTGAGTGATAATCCTCACTTCTTAGGCGTCTACACTCTCTGGGAGCCGAACGCCTTCGACGGCAAAGATACTGAATATATCGGCGCGGT
>CAZSIG010000293.1:0-1996 GCA_964606195.1 uncultured Anaerolineales bacterium | reverse complement strand
TCGCGGGGGTAGATCTGGCATTAGATTTTTTACAGGAGTTGGCTGACGAAACAGAGGTATATGATGGCGCGGCAATATTGAATGTCATCAGCTATGATGGTATGCTGGTTGCAGGGAAGGGGCACTCGGAATTGATTGGGGAACACATGGAAAAGATACATGAGGATTGGGAAGAGGACATTGACTATATTAAGAACGCCGAAAGCATCGTCGAGGAGGATGAAGGGCGAATTGCGACGTTTGCACCGGTGCATATCGGGCAGACAAGCACGCCCTGGTCAGTAAACTTCAACATTCCGATGAGAATAATCACCGCGGCGGCAACTGCCGCGATGTGGCAGATGATCGGCATCGGTGCGCTGTTGGTCGCCGCGGCGCTGGTGTTGCTGTGGGTTGTAGCCGGGCAAATCAGTAGCCCTATCCATTTTATCACCAAAGGTGCGGAACTACTGGCTACCGGCAGTACCGCAAGTGCGGAACTCAGTCAAGAGGAACGCGATAGGATCGCCGCGCGTGAGGATGAACTGGGCGCCATCGGGCGGGCGTTCGAGGCATTGACCCTCTACTTCACGGCTAAGGCGGAAGCGGCAGAGGAGATCGCGCAGGGTAATCTGGACATCAAAGTACCCGTGGCATCCGATAAGGATGTGCTGGGCAACGCGATGGTGACGATGAAGGAGCGCATCGGCGCGATGGCGGACGATGTGAGCATTCTCATCGACGCGGCGGTGGCGGGCAAGCTCGATGTGCGCGCAGATGCCAGCAAGTTCAGCGGTGAATATCGCAACATCGTACAGGGCATCAACGACACGCTCGACGCGGTGATTGGTCCCTTAAATATGGCGGCGGAGTACGTCGATCGTATCTCTAAGGGCGATATTCCGGAACCGATCGCCGATGAATATCGGGGTGATTTCAACGAGATCAAGAACAATCTTAATATGTGTATCACCGCGGTGAACGCCATGATGCGGGATACTAATATGCTCGTCGGAGCAGCGTTGGCGGGGCAGCTCGATGTACGCGCCAATGCCTCGGCGCATCAGGGAGATTTTCAACAGATCGTGGAGGGGATGAACGATACCCTCGACGCGGTGGTCAGTCCCCTGAACGCGGCGGCGGACTACGTGGAGTTGATGGCAGAGGGAACGGTACCGCAGCCGATAACTACGGAATACAAAGGTGATTTCGACACTTTGAAGAGCAACTTGAACCGTTTGAGCGCGCGAGTGCGGGAGATGCTGTCTAGCATCAATGAGGCGGCGAATAACCTCAGTTCCGCGTCATCGGAGATTCTCGCGGCGACGACGCAGCAAGCCTCGACCGCGAGTGAGCAATCGGCGTCCATCTCAGAGACTACCACGACCGTAGACGAAGTGAAAACGATCTCGGAGCAGTCCATAGACCGCGCCCAAGAGGTGGTCGATGCCTCACAGCGCACCGTCGAAGTATCGCGGTCAGGACGGGAATCGGTGAGTTACACCATCGACAGTATGAGCCAAATCAAGCAACGCGTCGAGGGGATCGCGGAGAACATTCTAGCACTCTCTGGACAGGCGCAGCAGATCGGGGAGATCACGGCGACGGTGAACGACATCGCCTCGCAGTCCAAAGTGCTCGCGCTGAACGCTTCAGTGGAAGCGGCGCGGGCAGGCGAACATGGCAAAGGGTTCGCGGTGGTGGCGGTCGAGGTGCGGAACCTCGCGGAGCAATCGCGGCAGGCGACGGCGCAGGTGAAGTCGATCTTGTCGGAGATTCAGAACGCGATCAACGCGACGGTGATGGCGACGGAGGAGGGGACGAAGGTTGTCGAGCAGGGCGCGATGCTGGCGGGTCAGACGCAAGAGGTGATCGAGCAGTTAGCTAAGGTGATCGAGGAATCGGCGCAAGCGGCGACGCAGGTGATGGCAGGCGGACGGCAGCAAGCCTCTGGAGTGGAGCAGGTCGCGGCGGCGATGCAGAACATCAATCAGGCGATGTCACAGAGCATGGCGAG
>CAZSIG010000292.1:0-5476 GCA_964606195.1 uncultured Anaerolineales bacterium | reverse complement strand
CTCATTCGTGTTAATCAATAGACTTGTTCCCAAATAAGATTTGGGGCGGGAAAGCCATTATTAGGACGCGGATTCACGCGGATTTTCAGGATTTAAGCTATTTATCCGCGTCAATCCGCGAAAATCCGCGTCCTATTTTCTGCCTTGCTTATTAGGGAACAACTCTAATGTAATTCGCGGCACATTCTTGTTTGTGGCCTCGCGACGTCCTAAAGAACCGCGAAATCTTTTGGCTTTTAGTTGACAGATTATGGCTAAAGTCGTATAATCATAGTTTACATGATGATTGTTTTGAATTACCAAAGAGAAACTAAGCTCGGGGCACGATGTGACGAGCTGTATAGAATATGCAAGTGAAGGAGGAAAAACATGTCTGGACATTCGAAATGGTCAACAATTAAACGTAAAAAAGGCGTAGCAGACGCGCGTCGTGGCAAGCTTTTCACCAGATTAGGGCGTGATATTACCATCGCTGCCCGCGAGGGGGGCGGTGATCCCGATACCAATATACATCTGCGTTTGGCGATGGAGAAGGCAAAGAAGAATAATATGCCGAAGGATAACATCGAGCGCGCCAGAAAGCGCGGTACTGGTGAATTGAAGGACGGCGCGGCGTTTGAGGAGATTGTGTACGAGGGTTATGGCCCTCATGGTGTGGCGATCATCATTAAGGTTATGACCGATAATCGTAACCGCGCGGTGGCGGATGTGCGCCGCACATTCGACCGCGCTGGCGGGTCACTGGGTGAGAACGGCTGCGTGATGTGGATGTTCGATTATATGGGATACTTGATCATTAATGTCGACGGTCAAGACCCTGAAGAGATCGCGCTGATGGCAATTGACGCGGGCGCGGATGACGTTAATATCGCGGACGATATGGTGGAAGTCTTTACCCAGCCGAACGATTTTAACGCGGTGCAGAAGGCGTTATCAGAGCTAGGCTATGACATCGAGACATCCGAACTCTCTTATGTTCCTCAAACCCCCCTAGAGTTGGATGAAGCGCAGGCGCGCCAGGCGCTATCGTTAGTCGATAATTTAGAAGATCTTGACGATACGCAAAACGTCTACTCTAACCTCGAGGTGAGTGATGAGTTGATGGCTAAACTAGAGGAAGAAGAGTGATGACTAAAAAGAAAAGGAACAAAAAGAAGAAAGAGCCTCCTCTCATAGGTAGGCAAGTCAGTAACAAGCTAGAGAAGGCGCGAAAGGTTTTTCGTGCCTTCTTTGTCATTTAGGCAAAAGTGAGGTTAGGTTATGCGCGTATTAGGTATAGACCCGGGCACCGCGATAACAGGGTATGGCGTTGTCGAAAGTGTAAATGATGAGCTTCATTTGATCACGTATGGAGCCATAACCACTCCCGCGAAGCACCCTCTACCGGAGCGGTTGCAGATGATCCATCAGGAGCTGTCCGTAGTGATAGCTGAATATGAGCCTGATGAAGCCGCGGTTGAGGAGCTATTTTTCAGCAAGAACGCGCGCACCGCGCTGTCGGTCGGGCAGGCGCGCGGCGTGGTCATTCTGACTCTCGCCAATGCTGACATTTCTATCGGTGAGTATACCCCATTGCAGATCAAACAAGCTATTGTGGGTTATGGAAAAGCGACGAAACATCAAGTTCAGGACATGGTGCGAATGCTACTGCAACTGGACGAAATTCCGCGCCCCGACGACGCGGCGGATGGCGTCGCGGTGGCAGTGTGTCACTTACACTCGTATCGCCTCAATTCTTTGTTGAATCAATGATAACTTTGTTAGGACTTACGCAAAACCGCACTATAACTCACCGCAGAGAGCGCAAAGGACGCGGAGAAAAGAAAGAAGGAAAGATTTTTGCAGTCATAGGTGTTCATTAACATTCATTAAATTTCATTTTCGCGGTGCAAATAGCACATTACTTTCAAGACTCTGCGCTCTCCGTGCCCTCGGCGGTAAAATTATTATGAACTTGCGTAAGTCCTATTTGTGTAAGAAATAGGGAATTTTACCATTGAGACACGGAGCGCACAGATTACGCTTTATCTTATCCGCTCATCGTGTTATAATACATCACATGGCACGCAAAAGAAAATCCTCAAGTTCTCGGTCGTCCAAAAGAAAAGGCGCACCTCGCTTTCCAACTATTCCACAACGCGAAGTTTTCGGCTTGCTCTTGATCGCCTTTGGCGCGATATTGTTGTTCAGCATGATCACCGGCGCGAAGACAGATTTCATTGCCGGACTGATAACGCTCGTGCAGCTCGTCACCGGGTGGGGCGCGGTTCTCGTCGCTTCATTCTGTGTTGGGTTCGGCATTATTTTGCTCTTGCTTCCCGAACAATTGAAAAATATCGATTGGTACAGAGTTGTCGGCGCGGAGATTTTGGCATTATCTATCTTATCGTTAGCTCACTTCGTTGCCGCGAGTAGCTCACCAGAAGAAGCCGCGCTGTTAGCCGTTGCAAAACGAGGCGCGGGCGGCGGATACATCGGTTGGGCATTGTCCGCTCCGTTGGCGGACGCGCTGGGTTGGGGAGGAACGATTTTGATATTCGCGTTCGCGACGCTCATCGGGGTGGTGATGACTTTCAAAATCACGTGGGCGGATATAAGAAAGTGGAGCGCGATGGTTTCGGCTTTATTAGCCCGCGTGTTTGCCAAAGCATCTCTCGCTAATCTGCGCGAGCAGATCGAGGAAGGCAGGGCTATCGCTGAACGGGTGCAAAACTCAGAGATCGTTACGCCGTCAACTAATGATTCACCTTCTGGTTCGCGACAGGATGATCAGACGTTTGAACCACTTCCGGAGCTATCTGCGCAGCCGCGAGTTACAGCTATACCGCTCACTCCCAATAAAAAGAAGCGAGCGGTGCCGATCATAAAATCTCGCACTAAGGTTCAGAAGAAAAGCCGCAAAAAGTCAAAATCGCGTGAGCGTGATGATACGCTTCCCCCCCTAGACCTTCTCGATAGCGATAGCTCGCGTCCCTTCAGCGAGGCGGACATCAGGCGGCACTCTACTATCATCGAGCAGACATTAGCTAGTTTCAATATTCCGGTGCAAGTGCGCGAAGTTAACCAGGGACCGACGGTCACGCAATATGGCATTGAGCCTGGATTCGTCGAGCGTAAATCGCGCAGCGGTAAAGTGTCGCGGCGAAAGGTGCGTGTCTCCAAAATCACCTCGCTGGCTGATGACCTCGCGCTGGCACTAGCGGCGTCGCCCATTCGCATCGAAGCCCCGATTCCCGGCAAGCCGTATGTCGGTATCGAAGTGCCCAATAAGAAAGCGGAGATAGTGACGTTGCGCGCGGTGCTGGAGTCCGACGAGTTTAATAGCATCAGGTCAAAACTGCGAATCGCGCTGGGGCGCGACGTTTCGGGACAAACCGTCGCGGCAGATTTGGTGAAGATGCCGCACCTGCTCATCGCGGGGGCGACGGGGTCCGGCAAATCGGTTTGTCTCAACTCGATCATCGCCAGTCTGCTTTTTGAAAATCATCCCGCGGAAGTGCAATTATTGATGATTGACCCCAAACGCGTCGAACTGGTGCAGTATGATGATATTCCCCATCTTCTCGCGCCCGTTATGGTGGAGTTGGAAAATGTTGTGGCTACTCTGCACGGCGTCGTCGCGGAGATGCAGCAGCGTTATAAAATCCTATCCGCGGCTAAAGCGCGAGATATTGAGCGATATAACAAAAAGAGCGACACGCCGCTGCCGTACATCATCGTGTTGATCGACGAGTTGGCGGACTTGATGATGCTGGCACCCGCGGAGATCGAGCAGGCGATCTGTCGCATCGCTCAGATGTCGCGGGCGACCGGTATACATCTGGTTATCTCCACGCAGCGCCCGAGTGTGGATGTGATCACCGGTTTGATTAAAGCGAACTTTCCGGCGCGCATCTCGTTCGCGACCACTTCACAGACTGACTCGCGCGTTATCTTGGATACCGTCGGTGCGGAGAAACTATTGGGGCGCGGGGATATGCTGTTCATGTCCCCCGATAGCAGTTCGCTGCTGCGAATGCAAGGTTGCTACGTCTCTGATAAAGAATTAAAAAAGCTCGTTCGCTTCTGGAAGAATCAATAAAGTAGGACTCTCGCGAGTTCAGCATAATTTCACCACCGAGGACGCGGAGAACGCCGAGGTTTGAGGGTAGTGTTCTATCTGCATAGCGCAAACGGCATTTAGTGAATGTTTATGATCGTCTATAACCGCGAAAATCTTTTCTGGCTCTACGCGGATTTGTGGGGTAGGGCAGGTTTCCATACCTGCCGTTGGGGGGATAATGATCTAGAACGGCGGCTAAGAAAGCCGCCCTACGTAGGCATTACTGATCATAATAGGGCTTACGCAAGTTCACGATAATTTTACCGCCGAGAACGCGGAGAGCGCAGAGTTGGGACTACAATTTTTACCTGCTGAATAAATATGACCTTAAATGATGGAATATGAACGCGTATGTTGGAGGCAAAACAATTCCTTTGAGAAATCTCCGCGTCCTCGGCGTTCTCTGCGGTAAATTGTAGTGCGATTTTGTAAGTCCTATGTTTAATTTCCTCCTATCAACTGTAACAGAATCTCTCGCGCCCCCACCGCGGCGCGTCCGCGATGGCTGATGCGATTCTTCGTCTCTGCGGGCAGTTCCGCCATAGTTTTACCCCACTTCGGCATGTAAAAAACGGGGTCATAACCAAAACCGTTATCTCCACGCGGTGCGCGGGCGATTTCCCCCTCATAAATTCCCTCTGCGGTATAAACCTCTCCGCCGGGCAGCGCGATTGCCGTCACGCAGCGAAACCGCGCCTGTCGTTGTCCATCGGGTACATCGCTCAAGTTACGCAACAGTAGTTGGTATCGGTCGATGTCACTGGCACCCTCACCCGCGTACCGCGCCGAGAACACCCCAGGCGCGCCCTCCAGTGCGTCTACCTCCAAGCCCGAATCATCCGCGAGAGTCAATAGCCCGCTCGCCTGCGCGTAGGTCTGCGCCTTGAGTACCGCGTTTTCGGTAAAGGTTTGCCCCGTTTCGGCTACGTCTAGCTCGATTCCCTCTTGACTCAAATAAGTCAACTCCAGCGGCAAGTCCGCGAATATCTCCGCGTACTCGCGAATTTTCCCTTGATTATTAGTAGCGATAAGTAATTTTTTCATCAATATCCTTTCTCAACCACAAAGGACACGAAGGAACACAAAGTTGATTTTCATCAACTATCATACGCGTTTATCTCCATTCATTAAATCTCTTAGTGTACTTAGTGTTCTTTGTGGTTAGCCTATTCTCGATCAGGTTCATAAAAATTCCTCTGTGCTCTCCGCGTCTCTGTGGTTAATTTCTTCGACGTCACTATTCACACAATACAAAACTCCCACCAATATCGCGATGTGCAGATACATTCCGTGCACGTATAAGTTATCGAAAAAATTATGCGCGGCGAGATGTACCAATACCCCGAAAATGCCGACCGCCACGCCGCGCCAGTA
>CAZSIG010000291.1:0-5479 GCA_964606195.1 uncultured Anaerolineales bacterium | reverse complement strand
CTACCTCTTATCCCAACCGACTTGACTCAGCCTTATTTTTATGTTATAATATACCCCTAAGGGGTACTAAAGGGAGGTGTGAAGTATGCCTATATATGAATATAGTTGTAAGAGTTGTGGCGCGAAATTTGAAAAATTGGTAAGTATTAAATCCAAAACGGATGACATCGCTTGTCCTATTTGTGGCGAAAAAAACGCGGAAAAATCTATTTCTCTATTTGGATTAGGTAGTTCTGCCTCGTCAAGTGTAACAGGTCTTTCCACTTCAAGTTCCTGTGCTCCTTCTGGGTGAAGTATTAACCGCTGAAGCACAGTCTGTGCTTGTTATGAGAGGAACGAAACATGGATTTGACATTTATTAACAATGATATACTGATCGCCGCGCTCTTCTTCATCATCTGGTTTATAACCATGCGGTTTATCCTACCGCGTATGGGAGTTTCCACTTGAATGAGCGAGGCTTGTCGTGTGGAGGATCCACATGCTCGCGGTGATGAGAAACAGTCTCAATAGCTTAACGTTTTTTGGTAGAACCCGCTTTCTGAAGAGGAAGCGGGTTCTTTATGGATCTGTTAAGGAGTTAAAGCCACAGTTTTTGCTGACATTTAGACATCCACTAGGCAGCGGCGCGGGCATCTCTATTCCTAACATCGCCAAATTCTGTTGCAGCGTGCATAGCGGCAATCCCACTACATTCAAATAACACCCCGCGATTTGGGCGACCGGATGAAAACTCTCGTTTTGTACCGCGTAGCTTCCAGCTTTATCCAACGGATCTCCACTCGCCACATAATTAACAATCTCTTCGTTCGTGTACTTCCGCATCAACACCTGCGATTTCACTATTTCCAAAAGTTGTTTTGCCCCGCGTAATACAACCAGTCCTGTCAACACCTCATGCCACTTACCGCGTAACCTACGTAAAGTTGCTACCGCATCGTCCTCATCTACAGGCTTTCCCAAAATCTCGCCATCATGTACTACGATGGTGTCAGCGGCAATGATTACCGCTTCTTTATCGTCAGCCTGTGCTGCTAGTCCTTTGGTCAACGTCACGCGGCGCACCGCGTCATACGGTTTTTCTCCGGGCACTAAACGCTCATCGACATTGGTTGGTTTGATCTCGAATCCCAACCCCGATTTTGCCAACCATTCCTGCCTGCGCGGCGAGGCTGAGGCGAGAATTATACGCGAGTGATGTTTATCAGTCTCATTCATAATGAATATATACGTATTATACCGCAATCTATAACCCCGCGCAATATACAACAGTATTCGCGTCAAGCCCTTCTATTTGCAAAGCGATAACGCTTGCTTTGCACCTATCACTGTGCTATAATCCTCTACTAGTTTATGATTTCACTTGAAAAGGGTGTTAATTACGGTTTAACCTTATGCACGTATGTTATTTTGGTACTTACGACCGCGACTACTCGCGTAATCACATTCTAATTGAGGGATTGCGGGCTAATGGCGTGCGCGTCACGCAATGTCATGTCCAACTGTGGGCAGGAACGCGCAGCGATAAAATCACCACCGACAAAGTATTCCGCAGCTTGGGCGGGTGGAAAAAGCCGACCTTTTTGCTCAGAGTATTGCGCGTATACGCGAAGCTGACCTGGCAATACCTCACCATGCCCGACCACGACATCGTAGTCGTCGGCTACGCGGGACAATTCGACGTATATCTGGCGCGCCTGCTCACCTGGCTACGCCGTAAGCCGCTCATCCTCGACCTGTTCATGTCGCTCTATCTTATCATCTCTGAGCGCGGTTTGACGGAGCGCGCCCCGCGAACGGCGCGGCTGATTCGCTGGGCGGAACGCGGCGCGTGTCGGCTTCCTGATATGCTCTTGCTGGATACTGAGGAATATGTACAATATTTCCATCAACTGTACGGGATTCCCCTTGACAAGTTCAGACTCATCCCCACCGGCGCGGACGACCGCGCCTTATATCCCGTCGAGCCGCGCGTCTCGCGTGACGATGCCGAATTTCGCGTCATCTTCTATGGTAAGTTTATGCCGCTGCATGGTATCGATACCATGATTCGCGCCGCTCATCTTTTGAATGGTGAATCGGATATCAAATTCGAGTTTATCGGAGAAGGACAAGAAAAAGCGGCGATGCGTAAGCTCGCGGCGGATTTGGGAGTGGCCAATGTGACTTTTGAAGGCTGGGTTGAGAAAGAAGAGTTGCCCTACCGCGTCGCGGCGGCGGATGTTTGCTTGGGGGTGTTTGGCACAACCGCCCAATCGCGTAATACCATTCAAAACAAAATCTACGAGGGAATGGCGATGTGTAAACCAGTCATTACTGGCGACTCTCCCACTGTTCGGCGCGCCCTGAATCATGGCGAGCATCTCTACTTGTGCGAACGTGATAACCCGCGCGCGCTGGCTGACGCGATATTAACTCTGCGTGATGACCCCGCGTTGTGCGCCCGCATCGCTCGAAGTGGGCACGAACTTTTTAGAGAGCGATACACCATTGACGCGTTGGGTAAATTAGCTTTACAGCACCTACAAGAAGCGGTGAGATAGGAGTGGCGCGGTGATTAGTATAATTATACCTGCATATAACGAAGAAGAGGCGATCGGCGCGGATTTAGAGCTTATCCTAAAAACGATGGATGCGAGTACGTATTGTGATGATTACGAAATCATCGTAGTGGACGATGGGGCAAGAGATGGCACTGCTGAGATTGTGCAACAGTACGCCTCTGTACGCTTAGTACAACACGGACGTAACCGTGGCGTGGGCGCGGCGCGCACCACAGGCATCAAACACGCTCGCGGGGACATCATTGTGATGACTGACGGTGATGGTACCTATCCTAATCAAGATATTCCGCGCCTTTTGGACGAGATGGGTGATGCACACATGATTATCGGGGCGCGGCGGCAGGAAAAGGGCACTTTGCATCATCTACGTAAGGGCGCGAAATGGTTCATTCGTTCTCTTGCTTCGTTCCTGACAAACGCGCATATTCCCGATTTGAATTCCGGACTGCGCGCCTTTCGCAAAGACGTCGCGGTCAGATTTTTGCCCCTACTGCCCACCGGACACTCTTGGGTCAGCACTATCACCATTGCATTTCTCAGCGATGGTTACACCGTTCATTTTACTCCCATTGACTATTACAAACGTAAAGGGACATCAACGTTTCACCCTATCGCGGATACCTATAACTACATCTCTTTAGTCGTGCGTACAATAATGTACTTCAATCCGCTCAAGATTTTTCTGCCGATGGCTACCATATTGGCCATCGTTTCATTTGCGAAGATTGTCCGCGACCTATTTTTTGCCTACAACGACCGCTTATTCTACTTTCCGGCTAATACCGTGATGTTGGTTTTGACCACTCTCCAAATCGGCGCGATAGGTTTGCTCGCTGACCTAATTGTCAAACGCAGCAATCTTACCGCGTTTCCACCCGGAGATGTGAATGATGCTGTTGATAAGGATGAATAATATGGAACCAAAAATCATCGACCGCGACGCGATAATACTGGTAGGCTTCAGCTTCTTTGGTGACCCATTTAGCGAGAGCGGAGGTTGGACTGAGGAAAATGAGATAGGGCGGCTTTGGAGCCGCTTCATGAAATATTTTATGAGTAATCCCAACCGCGTCAAGCATATCAAAGATGCCGAAGTAGCTTACGAGGTGCACATTCAGCACGCAGAGACCGCGCAGAAAGGGCATTACGAAGTATTTGTCGGGGTGGAAGTGGAAAAACTGGGGGAGATGCCAGTGGAACTGCTGGTCAAAATCTTGCCCCCCGCGAAGTACGCGGTCTTCACATTAGAAGGAGAACAAATCGCTTCCGATTGGAGCATGATGATTTACGAATGGCTGGAGGATTCTGGCTATCAGGCGGCGGGTGATTACGGCTTCCAACGCTACGACGCGCGGTTCAAGGGCGTGGATAATTTAGCCGAATCGGTGTTAGAGGCTTACGTGCCGGTGCAGAGTAACGCGTGATGTCCAACATACAGACGATGTACGACGCGGTTGAGTTTATCGAGCACAACCTCAAAGAGGAGATTTCCGTCGCGGATATGGCTGACGCGGTCTCCTACTCGCTGTATCATTTCTGCCGCACGTTCAATAAGGTCGTTCATCACACGCCGTATGATTACCTGATGCGTCGACGGCTCACCGAATCCGCGCTGGAACTGCGCGAAACTGACCGCCGAATCATTGACATCGCTTTCGATTACTGCTTCAATAACCCCGAAACTTATTCTCGCGCCTTCAAGCGAATGTTCGGGACTCAACCGAGTCAATGGAAGAAACGGGACAAGATAGACTCGCGGTTTTTGATGTCTAAGCTGACCCTCGCGCATATTCGGCACATAAACGAAAAAACATCTCCAAAACCGATTTTGGTAGAGAAAGATGCCTTTCGCGTCGCGGGGGTGATGGCACTGGTGCAGCACGACCACCATATCATCTCGCGATTGTGGGATATTTTACAGCAAGAGTTGGAGAACCGCACAGGTGATGATTATTACGGTATTATTTGGTATCCGAAAGACTGGGAAGCGCGCGGTTTTCTATATATGGCGGCGGTGGAGGCCTGGTCGTTTGATATAGTCGATTCCGCGCTAGTTATCAAAGAGATTCCAGCACGAAAATACGCGCGGTTTACTCACAAGGGCGCGCAAGTAGACTTGAAACTCACGCGGGATTACATCTATCAAACGTGGCTGCCGAAGTCTGGTGAAGCGCTGGCGTGTCCGATGGAAATCGAGGTTTACAGACGCGCGTTCGGAGATTTTGATACTGAAGGAACTGAGAGGCAAATTCTCATTCCAATCAGGTGAGATAAAAAATTAACCACTGAGGCGCGGGGAGCACAGGGATAAAAACTCTGTGCTCTCTGTGTCTCTGTGGTTAAACTCACTAATCGCAAAAAACGTCAAGTTTACGCGTAGAAACCGCGTTTTCCCTGTCTAACCGCGCAACGAACATCAAGACAATTCGCCGCGTCGGTGATATACTGATAGCAGATAAATAAATGAGCGAGTAGTTAGTCGCGTAAGGAGGAAAAATGAGCGAAGAATATAAATTATCACCGATAGGACACGTGCGGGTACAAAATGGTAGTTTCGCGTTGGAGATAGCGGAAAAATACAGAGCGGGCTTACAAGAATTGGAAGGTTTTAGTCACATAAACGTATTCTGGTGGGGGCATTTGTACGATAAAGAGGAATACCGCGTGATAGTGGAGTGTGACCAGCCGTACAAAAAGGCCCCGCCGAAGATGGGAATCTTCGCGACGCGGTCACCGGTCAGACCCAATCCGGTAGCGCTCACCACTGTGCAACCACTGCACATAGACCTAGACACCGGTATTATTCAAGTCCCTTACATCGACGCGGAGGATGGTACACCCATCGTGGATTTGAAACCGTATCACCCGTCAGAAGACAGAATACGCGAAGTTTCCGTCCCGAAATGGTGCGACCA
>CAZSIG010000290.1:0-5505 GCA_964606195.1 uncultured Anaerolineales bacterium | reverse complement strand
GACGCGGAGAAGATAAAGAAAAGAATTTATTAACGGTCATACGCGGTCATAAATCCTCATTGAAAAGCATATTCACGGGGCACTCCAAGATCATTTGGAAAAACTCCGCGTCCTCCGCGCTCTCAGCGGTAAATCTTTTTGAATCTGCGTAAGTACTGAATTAAATAGCTTGTGCGGTTCAGGTCTAGCTCGCGCTAGGATGGCTCGTTAATAGTCTTCATACGCGTTCATTACCGTCTAAGCGCACCCATAAATGGTGCGCCCACATTGTAGTCGCAGGCACACCCTTCACGGGTGCGGTTGGTTCGCGGCATCTTTCTCGATACTGAGGTATGGACGATAGCTATCCACCGCGTCATATAACTTCGCCCCGCAATTATCGCAATGAAAATAGTGTGCTATATCAAAATCCGCGCGCGGGGAGAAGCCTATAGGCTTTTTTGTCGCCAGTTTTCGCCCCGGTCGCGGACCGCTACGCCATTTCACACTACCATCATATTCCAATGCTTGTTGTCCACATTCAGGGCAAGGATATGTACTCCAATCCCATTTCGGTCCTATCATTATCGGTGACATTACCCCGCACTCCTTTCTTCAAAATCATCGCGCGTCAGCGCGAAATATATCACCGCGTCACCGTAGTGGTGGACATCCTCAGTCAGTTTCATGCCCATCTTTTCTAATATGCGCCGCGACGCGATATTCTCCGGCACCACCGCCGCGACTACGCGGTCTAAGCCCACAACCTCAAAGCCGTGCCGCAGCACCGCTATGACCGCCTCACTGCCTAATCCCCGTCCCCAATACGCTCGCGCTAGAGCGTAGAGTAGCTCCGCGTCGGGCGCGGGGGCAAAATATTGCAACCCGCAGTAGCCGATAAACTCGCGCTGTTCTTTGAGCATCAGCACCCAGGGACCAAAACCGTGCTGCGTCCAATTCTCAACCGACCGCGTCAGTTCAGCTCGTGTCGCTTCGAGAGGACGCGGTTTGCCGGTGGGTAGATAGCGCATCACCTCGGAATCGCGCCAGAGCTGTGCCAGCGCGTCCAAGTCATCGAGAGTGATAGGGCGCAACCACAGACGTTGGGTCTCTAACTCAATCATGTTCATTCCTCCAAACTCTGTGACTGCTCATTAGAGTTGTTCCCTAATAAGCTGGATAAGAAATAGGACGCGGATTTTCGCGGATTCACGCGGATAAAGGGAGCAAATCCTGAAAATCCGCGTGAATCCGCGTCCTATAAAACCTTTAGGATGTCCAAAATTTTATTTAGGAACAAGTCTATTCGGTCTGGAGTGCGTCATGCCTTCGGTGGATTGGTGCGCTTCGCCGACGACCACAAACGCGTGGGGGGGCAGCCTTGAGTATCACCGCGCGTAGCGCGTTGACATCGGCGCGATTGACGGTACAGAAGATCAAAGTGCGCTTGCGGTCGGTGAATATCCCTTTCACGCTCCAAGAAGTGATGCCTATACTCAACCGTTCAAATACTTGGCGCGAAATATCCTTCGGTTTATCGGTGATGACGAAGCCGGTGCGGATAACGCTGGAGCCATCCAGAACATACTGCGCGGCAATACCCCAGATAAACAACATCATCAACGCGTAGAGGGCTTTCTCCTAACCAAACACTATCCCTTCGGAGAGGATTATCACGCCATCGACGATTATGTAGACTTGATTGATCGGCATACCAGTGCGCAATTGCACCACGTGATTGATTATCCCCGTTCCCCCCATTGTGCTATGACCGCGATATGCAAGCCCGGTGCTGATGCCGCCCAACACCGCGCCATACAGGGTGTTGGGCAATGCCTCATCGGTGACACCGCCCGCGGGAAGCCAATGCGCTAATAAATCTGCGCCCATAGAATAATGTTCATAGCTGAGTTAACCTCGTGAAGCGTAATAGAATAAAGTAACTGCAAATAAAAGCCTTCGCGAAAACTCGGCATCATTGTATCACCATGTCGCACTGTGGACAAATTTTTATAGATGGGATGCTGGTTAATGGCGCGAACTGACTTAGCTGTCATTCAGGAGTTGATCAGGGCTGTTCAGTTCTCGCGTAGTTGGCTAAAAGCTATGCTCAGAACGTAAGCTAGAAACCCGATTTTGCAGAAAAAATCGGGTTTCACGCCGCGAAATCGGGTTTTTTCTGCAAAACCCGATTTCTGTGTACCGTGCTAATTTAGAACTGAACAGCCCTGGGAGTTGATAGAGGAAGCTACGCGGTAGAATGAATAAGAGAAAGCCCTGCTACTTTAGAAGTCGGCAGGGCTTTTCGTTCGCGGTCAGCGCAGGCGTAAAGCCTGCGGCTACAGTGTAGGCGCACCCTTTATGGGTGCGCTTAAACGGCAATGAACGCGTATGGTAACTAATAACACTTTTCTCCAGCGCGAAACCGCGCAAGTTATTTAATTCTCATTCCTAACACTACAACGAGACTTCGCGATAGGATGTCATTCTGAGCGACCACCGGGAGCGCAGAATCTCGTTTCAGGAAGTAATAAGCCGGTGTAGCGCGAGTTTCTTCGGCGCTGCGCTCCTCAGAATGACACTATTTGCACACGAAGCAATCACATCTCACCTACCAGTAGGATATTTTGTAACTAATCCCCTGTCCACCGCGAGAGTTGCGCCCGCGCAATCACCCGCTCAAAGAAACGCCCGCGTGGATCGATATTCTGCGCTCCCCCTTTGTCAATCAGCGTTCTCAAAATCGGCAACAACTGTCCCCCATAGATTTCCATACATTCTTGGGGACGAATTCCTGGCCAAGAGTAACAAGAAATCGCGTGGCGGCGATTTTTAGTGTTAATACAATTCGGTATTCGGTCATAAGCTGGGTCATTTGGCGCGAAAATGTACTGATCGAGATTGCCCTGCGGCGTCCCCTCGATCCCCTTGACCTGTACCGGCTCGCTAGAGCAGTCATACGGGTCTACCGACAAGTCCACTATGACCGCGTGCTCCGGCAGGTACGCGATCCAGTCGTTCGGGATCACCAATTGGCTGGGATTGGCACGCTGCGTCGCGTCGATCAAAATGTCAGTGCGCGATAAAATCTCCCACATCGTTCGCTCGTGGCAGGTCAGATCATAATCGACCACCTTGACCTGTACGCCGGGGACGCCCGCCTCAGCCATTTGCCGTTGCAATTTCGGGTCTCCGTAGCGCACCGCGGCTTGCACGACATGACTGCCGACCGCGCCCGCGCCCAATAAGGTTACTTGAATCGATAACCGATTGGGGTTGTCAAAGCCGGGAGCCGGATAGGTATCGCGTAGGGTTTGAAACGCGGCTTCAACGCCGTTCCACGCTACAGCGCGCATATTCTCGACTAACCTGCGCCCGGAATCATCCTTGAGCGAGTCGAGCGATATAGCTTCTAAGCCCTGAGCGCGCAGAAACTCGACGCGCTGCGGCCGGGTGGGATAATGCAACATGGAAATCAAACACGCGCCCGGACACATCGAACGGATCTCATCATCGCTAGGACAACGTAGCTCTATTACATAATCTCGTTTATAAGCCTCTTCGTGAGAGACGAAACTTATTTCAGGGGCAGCTTCGAGATAATCTTCCTTCGCGAACCCCATTCCTATGCCGTAATAATGCTCCAACGCGACATCAACGCCCAGATTTTGCAAGCCACCGACGAAATTCGGCAAAAAATCGCGCCGCTCGCCCACTTCTTTGTGCATACGCGGTAAACCGAAGCTGATCTTGTTATCCATAGTCAAACTCTCCCCTTTCGCTACTGAAAAAATGAATGATTTTACCACAGAGACGCGGAGTGCGCGGAGATTCTGGGAGGAACATTATAGAACTTGCGCAACTTCGGGGTATTTCTACCGCCGAGAGCGCGGCGTTTTGGTCAAGATTTTTCTCTTCTGAAAAATATGAATTCAAATGACCGAGTATGACCGCGTATGCCAAGTGCAAAACCATTCTATTCAGAAAGCTTCGCGTGCTCAGCGTGCTTGGCGGTTAATTACTACGTAGTTTGCGTAAGTCCTAATATTATTGAATTATCTCCGCTTTCTCTGTGTCTCTGTGGTTAATTGTCCCTAATCCCCATCGCCCGTCCATCCACATTCCGCGGTGCGGTTATGCCCATTATGCGCGTGATCGTCGGGAATAGATCGGCGATCCACCAATCTCCCTCAGCGAATCGCACCCCGCGCACATAAGCGAACGCGTCGTCGTAGGTATGGGTGCCAACCACCGCGGGGTCTTTGTCCGTCAGCTTATCCTTGCCGAACTTCCCCTTGAGATCATACCCGTCATGGGGCATCAGTAGCAGATCCGCCGCGTTACTCGCGTACTGTCCAGTATAAGCCTCTTCGCGCCGCAGAACGCACTGCACTACCGGCGTTCCTGTCTGCGGATCAACTATACGCCGCGCCGCGTCAGCGATTTGGTTACGCAAATTCTCGTACTCCCACCCTGCCGCGACACTTCCCTGCGGTTCACGCCCGCGTAGATTGATGAAAACCCGTCCAGGGTCGAGGCTGTACGCTTGAGATGAGGGATGAATATCCGCCAGCTTCGCCGCGCGGTTTTTGGTGAACCGCAACCAACCGTTAGTTTGCAGCCAATAGTTTATATCAACGGTGTGCCTCAGCGTGCAAAATCCGTGATCGGACAAGATGATGAGCGAGGCATCAGCCACGCGCGCCGCGACCTGTCCCACCAAATCGTCAATTTCGCGATAGAAATCCTCGAACTCCGCCGCGTAGGGGACGACGCCGGTCTCCCATTCCTCCCAGATAAAATGGTTAATGCGATCGGTCTCCATGATGTGACAGTGGAAAAAGTCCCATGATTCGGTATCTAACAACTGAAATAGCGCGCGGGCGCGCGCTCGTAACGCGTCGCGAATCAGTTGCAGCGCGGTCGATTTCGCCTGACGCAGTTGCCAGGGGTCCGCGTCGATGACATAACCCCACTGCGCCAAGCGCGCCGCGAGTTCCGGTGGATATGTCGCGTTTTCCAACTTAGGACTGAGAAAGCCGCCGATGAGCAGCCCGTTGACCGGGCGCGGGGGATAAGTCACAGGCACATTCATGACGATGACGCGCTTGCCCGCGCGGCTCAATAGCCCCCACAACGTTTCGCCCGCCAATACCCTCGCGGTGGGAATATAGGTGTCGTAAGTCCCCGGTTTGCGGTCGATGAAGCCGAAGATATTGTGCTTGCCGGGGTTCTTGCCGGTCATGTAGCTCGCCCACGCCACCGCGGAAATGGGCGGAATGCTAGAGCGAATGCGCGTCAGTGAACCTTGTGGCAAGAGTGAGGCGAAGTGAGGCATGTTGCCGCGCGCGATCTGCTGTTGTAAAAAAGTGAACGGCACCCCATCCAGACTCAACACAAAGACGCGCTTTTGCGAAGTATTTCTCAGTTTGGCTAAAATGTTCATCGTTTTTGTAAGTATTTAGCATTCACAGGACTTACGCAAGTTCAGCATAATTTTACCGCCGAGGGCGCGGAGAACGCCGA
>CAZSIG010000289.1:0-5508 GCA_964606195.1 uncultured Anaerolineales bacterium | reverse complement strand
AGATTCTGCGCCGCCTTCTCCGCCTGCCGCGTACTCGCCATGCTCTGCGTCATCGCCTGATTGATGTTCTGCATCGCTGTCGCGACCTGCTCCACGCCGGATGATTGCTGGCGCCCGCCCGCCATTACCTGCGTCGCGGCTTGTGCCGATTCCTCAATCACCGTCGCTAACTGCTCAATCACCTCTTGTGTCTGTCCTGCCAGCATCGCGCCCTGCTCGACGACCTTCGTCCCCTCCTCCGTTGCCATCACTGTGGCGTTGATCGCATTCTGAATCTCCGACAAGATAGATTTCACTTGCGCCGTCGCCTGCCGCGATTGCTCCGCCAAGTTACGCACCTCGACCGCCACCACCGCGAAGCCCTTGCCGTGCTCGCCCGCCCGCGCCGCCTCGACGGAGGCGTTCAGCGCGAGAACTTTGGACTGCGAGGCGATGTCATTCACCGTCGCGGTGATCTCGCCGATCTGCTGCGCCTGCCCGGAGAGTGCTAGAATGTTCTCCGCGATCCCTTCCACGCGCTGTTTGATTTGGCTCATACTATCGATAGTGTAATTCACCGATTCCCGTCCCGACCGCGATACCTCGACGGTGCGCTGCGAAGCGTCCACTACTTCTTGGGCGCGGTCTATGGACTGCTCCGAGATCGTCTTCACCTCGTCTACCGTAGTTGTGGTTTCCGAGATGGACGCCGATTGCTCACTCGCGGTCGAGGCTTGCTGCGTCGTCGCGGCGAGAATCTCGGCTGAGGCGGAACTGAGGTTGTTCGCGGCTTCGGTGATGCTGCTCAGCATCTCCCGCACGCGGGCACTCAGGCGGTTCAGATTGCGTTTCAGGACATCGAAATCGCCTTTGTACTCCGTAGTTATCGGCTGCGGCACTGTGCCGTTCGCCATCAACTCTACGTAGTCCGCTGCCGCGCCCAGCGGACCGACCACCGCGTCGAGGGTATCGTTCATCCCCTCCACGATCTGGCGGAAGTCACCTTGATGGATCGCGGCGTCAACGCGCACATCAAGTTGCCCTTCCAACGCGGCTTCGACGAGCATGTGCGTATCGCGCATCATGGCGTTCACCGCGGTGATACACATATTGAGGTTGTTCTTGAGTTCGTTGAAGTCCCCTTTGTATTCGTCGGTGATCGGTTCTGGAATATCACCCTTCGCGATGCGATCAACGTACTCCGCCGCCATATTCAAGGGGCTAATCACCGCGTCGAGCGTGTTGTTCAGCCCGCCGATCACCTTCTTCCAATCGCCTTGGAATTGATTCTCATCGGCGCGAACGTCCAATCTGCCATCTACCGCCGCGTCAGAGAGGTTGTTTATCTCGGCGATCAAGCCGCGCAGATTATTTCGCAGTAAGTCCATTCGTTCGTTGGCGAGAACCTGTTTGCCGGGTAATCTCTCTAGCACCGGAGAGAAATCCCCCTCCGCGTAGGCGGCAAGGATTTCGAGAATCTTGAGGATGTTTCTAACGTGTAGTTGCACCGCCTCGTTGACGCCGGCTGCCATTAGTTGATAATCTCCGGTGAATTGTTCCGTCGAGATCACCGCGTCGATATCCCCCGCGACCTGTGCCTCGTACATCACCTGCATCTCATTGATTAGGGAGTTGAGGTTGGTTATACACAGGTTCAGGTTATTCTTGATCTCGTTGAAATCGCCTCTGTATTCATCAGTGATCGGTTCTGGCACATCGCCTTTGGAGATGCGATCGACGTACTCCGCCGCGACGTTCAAGGGACCTATCACCGCGTCCAGCGTGTCGTTGATACCCTGTACGATATTGCGATATTCGCCGCTGAACTTGGTGGCATCAGCGCGCGCGTCGAGCTTGCCCGCCACCGCGGTGTCGATGAGCATATTGACATCATTCGCCATCGTGCTAATGCTGTCGCGCATCAGTATCATCGAATCGCCCAACGCGTCCGCCTCGGATGCCACCGGTACTTCGACCGCGAGATTGCCCTGGGCGATCTGTTCCGCGACATCCGCTTTGGACTTGAAGTAGTTAAGCAAATCGGCGAAGGCTCGCCCCACATCGCCCAACTCGTCACCGCGCGCGTTGACGCGGCGAATTCTGCCCCAATTCATGTCCGCCAGCAGCGCGTCGCCCTTAGAGATTCTCCGCGCTCCCTCAGTTATGATCTGAATGGGGTCGGATAGGTTATTAGCGATGAATAACGCCATCACCGCCACCGCGATGCCGACGATTACACCGACGATGATCATGATATTTCGCAGTTGGTTCGCCGGCGTCATCACTTCGGCGCGATTTATCTTGCTGACGATGGCCCAGTTCAATCCCTCTATATCCAGCGGTTCATAGGAAACCATGACCTCCTGACCAACGGTATCATCTGCGATAACTTGTCCTGCGTTACCCGCGAGGGCGTTTTCGATGTAAGGAGTGCTAATTTCCGCGCCTATGACGTAAGCTCCATCACCTATCGTGGTCATATCGCTGCGGAAGCTAGTCACGCCCTCTGCCTTGCCGACTAGATAGGTCTCTCCCGTACTCCCCATACCGGTACGCTCTTGCATGATGGTGTTAATATGCTCATACGGGAGTTGCAACGCGACGACGAACTGCACCTCTTCGTTCTCTAAAACCGGCTGCGCGACGAAGGCTGCCTGCGCGCCGCCGCTAGGCTCGTAAGGTTCGAAATCCGCGACGCCGAACGTTTTCGTCTCCAAAACCTCGCGAACCAGCCCGCCCAAGTTACTGTCGCTGTACTCTCCGGTTATTATGTTAGTGTGATAGTCCGCTTCTTGCATCACGGTGTAGAAAACATAGCCATCGGGGTCTACCAAAAACAGGTCATAATAACCGTAGTTCTCAATGTAACTGGTGAAGTAGTCCGCGTCTTTACCTTCCAGCTTCGGGACAACCACCTCTTGCACCGCGATGGTGGTGAATATGGCCCAGTTCAAGCCGGGAATATCGAGTGGATTGTACGCGGTCAACTCTAATACTCCGGTACTGCCAACCTTCGTCCCCCGTCCTGACTCTCCAGCTAAACCCAAATCAACATATTTGTCAGAGCGCGAATCGCCGAGCTTGCCCGTTTTAACCACGCGGTCGCTGCGATAACTGGAAATCCCATCGACCATTCCCACTAAATAGGTCTCACCAGTTTCCCCTAATCCGGTGCGATCCTGAGCGATCTCGTTGATCTTATCCGTAGGAATACGGAAGGCAACATATCCCTGTAGTACTCCGCGCTCATCTCTGATCTGCGCCGCCATAAATGCCGCGGGCGCGCCATCAGCCGGGGCGTAGGACGCGAAATCGCCGATGGCCATCTCGTCCGAGTCCATCATCTGCACTCGTTGTATCGCTTTTCCCAGACTCGAATTCACCAACGCGTCATCGGTGATTTTTTGCCCTAAATCCTCTCCGCGTTGTACGGTATACGCGATATGCCCATCACGATGAATCAACAGAATATCCAACCAGCCGTTATCTTGCAGGACATCCCGCAATCGCGCGTCATATTTATCGGCGACGGCGCGCCACGCGGCGGTATCGACGCCGCCCGATTCTTCTAGGGCTTCATCGAATTCGGTCAAAGCGGTCTCTATGTATGGCTCATCCTTCAAGGCGTCTAGCGAATTATCCATAGCAGCGAAGTAGTCTTGCAGGCGTTCCCCTTTGCTCTCCTGTACCGCTGCGAGCAAATTGAAGCCCTCTTGACGCATCGCGGTCGCGGTATCAGCCAGCACGTTCATATCACCGCGCCGTTCGATGAAATATTTCTCAATCTGGTTCTTCTTGATCGTCTTGACCGCGTCTAAATTATCGAAGGCTTGTGCCATCATCGCGTTACCCGAGCGCCAGATGCCGATGACCGTGGCGAGAATCAGCGGTATCAATCCCACGACCAAGAACAAGCCGATCAACTTCGGTCTCATGTTGATGTCATCTAACCCAAACCCTCTTCGCTTTCTTTCATCCGTTGAAACAACCTCTTCCTGTTCCGTTACAGTTTTTACTTCGTTATCCATTATTAACCAAACCTCCTTCTGCGTCTAATAAAACTACCAAATTCGCGCCCCCGTGGGGCGGCTGCGCGTAACCTACCCACCGGGGTATTCTTAGCCGCCGCGCTATAATCATCGGCAACAACGGCAGGTAAGAAACCTGCCCTACTTCGAAAATACATTGGTGTCGGGGGCACGGCGCGGTTACCGGGCGAGATGCTCATACCACCGCGCCGCGTCTCCCCCTCACCCTAACCCTCTCCCCTACGGGGAGAGGGAATATGTCTCCCCTCTCCCTTACAGGGAGAGGGGCTGGGGGTGAGGGTGATTTTCGTCATTGGTGATGCGGCATCTCTCATGAATCCTACTCCGCTAAACCCACTGACTACTTACATCTTTTCGCCACACATAATTTCCCTCCTCAGTCGCGGCGAAACCCATTTTATGCCAAAACCCGCTGGCGGTGGGGCGCACTCGGTCCGCGACGATCAGGTCAAAATCAGCTTTGAACATTTCGATGGTCTTTCGGGCATAACCGCGCCCCTGAAATTTCGGAAATATTTGCATCGAGTAAATCGTCAAGTTTTTGTCCTCGATCAATCCCCGCACCTTGCCCACACGCGCCGCGTTGCGGTCGATGTTCAACCAATCGAACTTGGCACCGGTGGCTCTGCGCGGTAACAATCTAAAGGTTAATCTATTCGCCATATTTATTCTGCGGTAAAACTTTGAGTAGTGGTTAAACAGCAAGTAATAGTTAAAATTAGTACAGTTTAACCACCAAGCACACAAAGGACACTAAGATTGGTTTTGCCTAGAATGATAACTTTTGACCGCGTATGCTCATTATTGCGCAAGAAAGTGCTTAGTGCTCTTGGTGTCCTTTGTGGTTGATAAATCATGTTACCTTTCCCTATCACTTACTGTTTCAGCATTACTAAACTTTGCCTCAAACCGCGTAGCCACTATCTGATATTTCGTAACGAAGCGCGAAGCTGCGCGTTACAGTTCTTTAACAGCGGTTGCCCATGTCCGAAGTAGATCGCGTTCACCTCTTTACGACAAATGCGCTCCAGTGCGCGAATGAATCCCGCTTCGTAAGTACCAATCGGAGAGCGCACGATCACCGGCGTATCTCCCACAAATAACGCGCCGTCGCGTTCACAATAGAGACAGATAGAGTCCTGACTATGTCCCGGCGTGTAGATAACTTCGCACGCTTGGTCACCACAGCGCAATACTTGTCCATCCTCCACTAAAACGTCAGGTTCCATCGTCGCGGAGTAGGCGTAGACCACCGGATCAAAAAGCTCTCGAATGGTCGGCAACAGCCCCGCGTGGTCAAAATGCCCATGTGTCAAGACTACTTGCTCGACTCGTCTCTTGCCCAATCCCTTTGGCACTCGCTGTATCTCCTTGATAATCGCGGGATCGTTGCCCACGTCTACCAGAGTATTAAGATCCGCGATCGCTTTCCAATCGCCCTGTAACAGATAGACATTGCTAGTGTAAACCGCGCCGCGCG
>CAZSIG010000288.1:0-5513 GCA_964606195.1 uncultured Anaerolineales bacterium | reverse complement strand
TATTTTTCATCTTTGTTAGTAAAGGATAGGGTGAGCACTTGGCTGAATTGGCCCGCCGCGCTGTGGCTTACCAACTTGACCACGCGGCTACTCTCAATGACTAGCTCCGCGCCTTTCTCGCCCGTCACCGGCAGACGTTGTGCTGCCTGGCACGGATCCTGATTGTCATTCGTCACGAATACGCTAACGTCGGCGGCGGGAGGCTGCACGACCAGCGTGACCTGCGTGCGAAAACTGATCTGAAAGTGCGGGATTTGCCCTTGAGTCTCCACCTGCTTGCCCTCTTTGACCTCCCATACCGGCACCGGCACGACGACGCGGTGTTTGGCGATGCACGCTAACGCCGCGGTGAACATTTTGACGTACTCAGCACGGCGATCGCGATGCCAATCATCCACCTTCCCCAAGCCAAAACCGGCGTCCGCAGGCAACCGTTCACAGAATGTGGTCTCGATGTTGACCACGGTACGTAAGCCGCGAACGACCGCTTGAGAAGCGTTACTATGCCACGCGGAAAACTCATCTCGCTGCTCATCGTTCAACTCGTGTTTGTACCACCGCTCCACCGCGTGCTGATAATCGCTGTAGAGATCACTGGCGGGCTCGAAGGGTGCCAGTAACTGGGGCAATAACTTCTCTTTGACGCGGCGGGGGGCATCCTCGATGTGCGCCTTGTCCTGCAGCAGCCCCGCCAGAATGTCCGCCTGACTTTGCGTCGTTATCACGGCCTCCTCTGGATAGCCATAGATAGTCTGTAACTGTTCCAAAATCAAATTATACGCGGGCAGGCTGTCCGCCCCCCGCAACAACTCCACCAACGCCTGTGCCGAACTGTCCGGGGGATAGATTTCGGCGGTGCGTGCCAAATTCGGGCGGTCATTCCACCAAGCCAATAGCGCCGCGTGCGCTTCGATGATTTGGTGCTGCTGCCCCGCCGCCCCCGGCTCCGCGGCGAAGAGGTTGTAGACATCGGTAATCAACTGGCGCGCCGCCGCGCCGATCTCTTGCCGCGTCAGCACTGCGTTAGGGTGACGGTGATCGACCACCTCGATGATGAGATCGGGGTTGTTCAGCGCGGCGTAGCCCCACGCGCCCGGCTGCAATTGTAGCCGTAGTTCGTCTCCCAGACTGCGCACCGCGTAAGCCAGAAAGAGCGCCAGCGCCAGAGGCCCCTGTCCATAAGGGGCATGCGCGTATTGTTGTAACACCTGCCGTACGGCTAACGGTTGCCCCGCTGCGAGTTGGTAGAGGGCATCGAGCAGGTCAGCCAGCGCAGGTAGTTTGGCGCGAAACTCCGCTATATCGCTTGCGACTTCGTAAGCCCCAAGATTACCCTGCGGCGGGGCTACTTGATACAGCGCGCCAGTGTCTGCCAAGACCTTCCGCAGGTAGCGAATTTGCCCCTGATTCTCCGGGGCGCTGTGATCGATCTCGACGAGGCGGTGGGTGCTCAATAACGCCGCGACCGCGTCGTGTAGGGGCACGTCCTTGACCCATTTGGAACTTTTCAGATGAATTTGATTTAAGTAGGTGCTTTGGACCATGTTGCGGTGAGTATACAACCGCCCCATCAGTTCATCCGCCGGTTCATACGCGCTGTGGGGCTGCGCGACGACGACTTTCCCCGCTACGCCGTACCAACTTAGCTCTTGCGCGTCGAGATACCGCTGCCGAATCTGGACGAAGGCGCCCGTGTAGCCGCTCTGCTGTTTTTCGTCCCCGATGATGTCCTGTTGCAACCGCGTCCGATCTTGCAAGCTCAGCGCGTCTAGATCTGCCGTTTGGTGTAGGTGTAACGCGGCGCGCAGATTCATCACCGCGGCGCGTATCGGCAGCGGGTGCCGCGGAATGCCCACGATGACTCGGGGACTGGGGTTCTTTTCCACCGCGTGGCGGGCGCGCGTGATCTCATCGGCGTTCTCGCATAACACGTAGATGATTACCCCTTCGTAACGATCTTTCCAGACCGTTTCGGCTTGCAGCAATAACTCGTGATAGGTGAAAAAATCAACTTCCTGCCCGGTGGGTTGGTGAAACTGCCGCGCCGCCAGGTCGCCGGGGCGGGCGAAGACGCGTTTCACCCGTTTATCCTCGTAATAGGGCTGGTTGTGATTCTTCGCCTCCAGGAATTCGCCCCCGCGCCCCAGCGATACCAGCGTGGTCACTTCCGCCGCGATATCCTCGGGCACATTGGCCGGCTCGGCTTTGTACTGCTCGATCAATAGCTGAAAATCGACGTGTTGCCCCTGTTCCCGAAACTCGTACACTCCTTGGGGCGTCTGAAATAGCACCTGATTCTCCACCAAGCTATTCAGCCGGCTCTGCAACCGCGCCTTCTCGCCGGGAGTCTCACCATACAAGCCCACCCCCAGATTGTCGAAAGTCGCGGTTAGCTTGCTAATCTCATAGACGAGAATGAGGCGGAGAATGCGTTGGACTAGGGGATCGACCTCCTCTAATAACTCCGCCTGCGCCTGCTTGCGCACCTCCCCCAGCGCGGCGCGGTAGTTCTGCACGTAACCCCGCACCGCCTGCCGCGCCTCCAGATTGTCGGGTTGCAGTTCCGCCGCGAAATAGGTCACCAGTTCGTCGGCGGGGTATAGATTTAACCGCTCTCCCTGTTTGACCGGCTGGGTCTCCACGTACCAGCCATAAGACCCGCGCACGGGCGTCTCCCCCGCGCCGGCGAAGAAGGCGAAGACCGACCGCGCATTGGAGCCGATCTCCGTAGACAGCTCAATCAGACAGTGGGTGGCGATGGGGTGCATCGGGTAGATATTCTCGATGATGCGTTCGCGCACTTCCGGGCCTTGGAGGTGTTTGAACGCCCCGAGGCGCGTGGTCGCCAAGGCGAGTTTGTTGAACAAGCTCCCTTGGGGCGCCACCTCCGCCTGCCATACCGTGTGTTCCTTGCGCGGCGTGACTATGGCAGAGATGATCAATTCCAGTTCCTCAGACGCCAGCGGGACTTCGTGAATGCGCGCTTCTACGACGTTAAAGTCGGCGGAGGAAAGCCCGCCCGCGGAGTAGGCGCGAAACGGTTTGTGCCCGGTGCCGATGAATATGAGTTCGCTCCCTGCCACTCCATCCTTACACATCTCCGCGAAGCGTTGAAAGACGTCGATGCTGATGTTGCCGCGGTCGAGCGTGTAGCCGAACTCATCGGCGATGATCACCAATCCGCGGTAGCGCTCGCGAAACTTATCGCTGGCTAGAAAGTCTTGTAAGATCGCCACGATGTTGTCTTTACTGTAGGTGAAATCTTGCCCTAACACCGCGTGGTACGCATCCCGAAAGACCTGCAGCGCTTCTGAGTTGAGCTCCGCCAGGTCATTCTTCAAGCTGTCCAGATCCCAATCGGGATAGCGGGTGCCCAGCTCGGCGCGAAAGTCGTGGAAGATGCCGCTAGGGCCACCCCGCTGCTGTCGTTCTTCCCAATGCGCGATCTGCCGCCGCGCTTCCTGATAGTGCGTGTCCAGCCAGATATCCTGTAACCCATCCCGCGCACACGCGGCTTGCACCGCGCGCAGCATCATGCTGTCGAAATCGTCGCCCCCGCCGTACTCGCCCAGAGCGACTAGATACCGCCCCGTACCCCGCAGGTTGCGTAGCTTTTCCGCGCCGGTGGGGTCGCGCTGCTGCCAATTAGCGAAAAACGCGGTCATCTCCGGTTCGGTGGGTTTAAGGGCGAGGTAGTTAGCCAGCATCAAGCACAGGTGGGACTTGCCGGTCCCGTAGCTGCCGGTGAGAAAGTACACGCGGTCTTCCAGCGGGTACAGGGCCCGCGCCAGCCGCGCGAACGCCTCACGGTGCGATTTGATCGGCATGTAGTGCTGCATTCGCCAGCGGTTCTCTGTGGGATCGCCGAAATCGGCTACCAAATTGACGTACTTGGCATAGCCGCGGTGGATTTTAACCAGTTCGGCTATTTTGGTTTGCCCCGATTCATTAGCGTTACTTGGGGGGTGATTCGCCATATCAGTCATTGAGCCTCCTTGCTGCAATTCATTCATAACGCGAAAAACGCGTCCAGGGGTAAGATGCGGGGTTGCCCCCGCGTGTTTCGTAAGTCACGCCTAACGATGGTGGGATCGGTTTGGATCATGAACACAAATGTCTTGCTGGTGACGCCGGGGGATTTCAGGCGCAGATCGACCATGTCCCCGAATTCGCGCCGCTGGCGGGGCGTCCAGGTGTGCAGCAGGAAATCTACGTTATCCACGACGATGATCTGCGCGGGCGTCTCCAATTCCAACAGCAGCTTTTCCAGGTCGCGGGGGCGAAAATCGTTGATACCCCGCGCCAACTCGGCATGATTCACAAAATGCTCCTGCAAGTCCCACAGATATGCCCCTAGCACCTCGCGCATCCGCCGCGCCGTCGCGGTCTTATGGCTCAGCGCCGGGGCGTGGATGATACAGGCACGAAAGGTCTCCTGTTGTTGCGTGCGCAGGTATTCCCGTAGGTCGTATTCGGCCATCTTCGTTCTCCTACTGCGTCAGATATTCCTGTACCGCGGCGAACCAGGTCGCGCCGCTGGGGAACCGCACCTGGTCGAGGTTCGCCTTGGACTCAATCGTCACGCGTCCCGCCTCGTGCAGTTCGTCCAACGCCTGTCGCACATATAGCTCGCCTTGGCGCATTAGCCGGCCGGGAGCGTGGGCGGCGTAGGTGAGGGTCGGGATCTCGACGCCGGTCGCGCCGGGATGGTGGCGGTCACGGTAGATCATAATGGTGGCGAGCAAGATCAGCGGTGGCACCGGCACTACATTTTGATTGACCGCGAAGCCCCCATTCTCCCCCACCCGTAGGTAATCCAACGCCGCGAACATATCTGTGGTGTAACTATCGAAGAGCGCCCGCAATTCCTTGCGCACCTTTTTGCGAATAGAGGATTCTGACCACCGCCCGCTAAAGGGCAAAAATTGCGCGGCGGCTTCGTCCTTGCTGATGTGCGTAACTGCGGGGAAGATCGCGTTACAGGTGTAGTTCCATACCACCAACTTCGGATTAGAGGCGAGGAGATAGTGTAACAACCACAATGTCCCCAATTTATCGCCGAAAGGGTCGCTTTCGAGAAGCAATTTGCCTAATGGCTTTACACGTAGGGAACGCGGAGTCAGTAATTCCATTTCGGTGCCATAATGGATGAGCGCTTTGGCTTGTGCTTCCGGCATTCCGGTTCCCTCGGCAGATTGGTGGTACATACTACCAGTTGTCGCGCGCTCGTAGCCTAGATAGGTAAGCACGCGATTAAGTTTATCAGCTTGTAAGGGATAGCTTCTGGTCAACTCCAGCTTACCGTCCGGGTGTACGCCCCCCAACCACTCCTCCGGAGGTTCGCCGTTAGCCGCGGGGGGGACCGGCGCGATCTCTTGGATCACCTCCGCGGGCGCGGCAGTCCAAAAATCTTCCTGTTTATCTGTTCCCATATTTTTCCTTGTTCAGAATAAGCCACAATACGCACAAAATACGTGCGCGCACGTATTTGCGCGTGAATTTACGAGCGCGCT
>CAZSIG010000287.1:0-5523 GCA_964606195.1 uncultured Anaerolineales bacterium | reverse complement strand
ACTTGCCCCCCTCTCCCTTTCAGGGAGAGGGGCTGGGGGTGAGGGTGATTTTCGTTCATTGATGGTGCGCGGTGCTCATGGAAACTACCTCGAAAATAAACTGGCGCCATGGGGATTGCGCCCTCTAGGATGCGTGACTCCAGGGCGGTATCCCCATACCGCCGCTACCGCGGCGCGACGATTTTCGTCATTGGTGGAGAGCTATGCTCATGATCCCTACTCAACAAATACTTTAGTGTTCTTTGTAGTTGACTTATTCCCATGTAGCGTGAAATAAAAAATCGAACCGCGCCCCGGTTCAGATTCCACCCAGATGCGCCCGCCATGCCGCTCCACAATTCGCTTACAAATCGCTAACCCGATGCCGGTGCCCGCGTACTCCTTGCGGCTGTGTAACCGCTGAAATACCACAAAAATGCGTTCAGCGTATTCCTGAGCGATGCCGATACCGTTATCCTGAACCGCGAAACGCCATTCATTCCCTTGTCGTTTCGCGGAGATATGCACTCGCGGTGGGACTTCGCGCCGAAACTTGAGCGCGTTGGCGATCAGATTCTGGAATAATTGCTCCAATTGTATGCCATCTCCGCGCACCACCGGCAGCGGATCATGCGTTATCACCGCGCCGTTCTCCTCAATCAGTATTCGCAGATTGGCGAGCACGTGCGCCAGTACAACCTCGCAATCCGTGCGCACAAACTCGTGCCCGTGTGTCCCAACACGCGAATATGCCAGCAAATCTTTGATCAACATACTCATTCTGGTCGCGCCCTCGACCGCGTAAGAGATAAACTCATCGGCGTCCTCGTCTAGCTTGCCTTTGTACCGCCGCGCCAACAGTTGGGTATAACTCGTCACCATGCGCAGCGGCTCTTGCAAGTCGTGAGAGGAAATGTAAGCGAAACGTTGCAGTTCTTCATTAGATCGTGCCAACTCCTGCGCGCGTTGCGCCAATTCATGCTCCGCCTGCTTAACTTGCTGATATGCCCGCGCGTTAGAGATCGCCAAACCGAAGACGTGCACTACGGAGAGCGCGAGGTTCAGATAATGCTCCTTATACTCCGGAAAAGCGATCTCCTCTACTTCTAAAATCCCCAAAAGCTCTTCGTTGTAAGTGATTCGTAGGGCGAATCCCGCGCCCGAAGGAGTCCAGGCGTAATCGGATTGTAGTTCACCCAATCTCTTTTGTATTGCCGCGGTATCTCGCGGTTTGCCATCTTGTAAGAGAGCCTTCACATCTCCCGATGCGCCCGCGCCCCACTGCATGTAAACTACACTACGCGGCGCGCAAATCATATTGAACAACTCCAAAATTCTCTCGATAACCTTCTCCTCATCCATAACGCCCGTCAGGTTGCTGATTAGATCGAAGACCATCATGTAATCGGATAATTCGCGTTTCGCCCCCGCCAGCGCGGTCAACGAAGCCTGTTTCTCTTTACGCAGCCGCCATTCCATCACGATCTTCGTCAGGAGCAGGCGAAAGAAGTCCAAACCGACCGGCACGATCTCATAATGTAAGCCGACGAAGTCCGCGAACTCTTGTACTCGCGGCGTGGCAGTATCGCTCACACCAGTGTCGAGCAGTACCAGCTTCTGAACAGATTCGCCGAAAAACTGCGGCGCGGTGTGATGATCGAAGCCGCATCTCTCCAGATTTTTCTCCCAATTCTCCACCCACCCCGGCACCATCAGGTACGCGCCGCCACAGATATATTTATCGACGATGCTCTTGCTGATAAACAGCTCAAAACATTGTTCCATCTCGTGAAAGTAACAGTTGTTCATTATCTCTGTGGGCGCACCCAATCCCACTACACATTTGCCACTGAGTACACAGACCTTGTCGTAATCTTTCGCGTGAGCACGAGCAACCTCGTTCACCGAACTCCACCCCGTTTCAGGACAGCCGCAGCAAGCCGCGATGGTATGAACATCGACATCGGCGTATTCTTCCGCCTCTATGACCTGGCGCGCTTCGCGTTTCAGGTTCTCACAAATCAAGATGCAGAGCTTATCCGTCATAGTCATCTAGCCAAGTTAATGGATAACGCCCCCACTTACGCGCCGCGCCCGAAATAGCGAACAAGACACTATCCGGCACTTGCCAGGGAATCTCTCCATGATTATCGGAGAGGATAAATCCCCCGCCTGGCCCCGCTTTGGCGATGGCATCTTTCACCGCGACCTCAGCCTGCTCCGGCATCCAGCGGCGCATCTCTATGCCGTTTAAATTGCCCAAGACGGTCAATTTGCCGCGACATGCCGCTTTGATATTCGTCAAATCCTCTTGCGCGCTGACGCCGACGACCTGCGTGCCGGTTTCGACCAAATCATCAACGATCGGTAGACACCGCCCTGATGCCATGTGGGTGGCAGTAGGACCATTGATACGCGCCAGCGTGCGCTTCGCGACCTCGAAGCCGGTTTTCAGATACATCTCGCGCGTCGTGATGGTGGGGGAGGATACCGGATCGAAATAGCAGATCGCCGTCGCGCCCGCCGCCAACTGCGCGTTAGCCCACGCCACGCAGAACTCCTCGTTCACACGCATCAGCCGCGCGAACAGTTTGGGCTGTTCGTACATCAACTCGAAATATTTGTCGAAGCCCATCTGCATCACGGGCAAGGAGAAAGGAGATATGACCACGCCGATTATCGGCGCGGTGTCGCCGACCGCATCTTTCAACATCTCCGTCGCGCGCAATCCCTTGCGTAAACACGCGGTTTCCGCAATACGCGGTGGTTCCAGATCATTTATCTCTTGTGGTTTGCGAATGAAAGGTGCACCGGAATTGGGGGGACCATCATCGATAAAGATCACCTCGCCGCCCCAAGCCTCTACCTCGATGGGACCGTAGAAAAAACTGGTGACACAATCATCGTTATACTTTTTGCGCAGTCGCAGTTGTCCCTCGACCACATTTTCGGCTTTTGAGAAATACTCGCGAAGAGTTATTCCCAACTCTTTCGCTCCGTGCATCGTCACTAATAGAAATAACGGCACGCAGTCAGGTTCATTGTGTCCCAGTGTGGTCAACACGCGCTGTAAAGAAGTCATATTTTCGTGCATCATGCTAATTCACCTCTTACTTTATTCACTATCTCCACCGCGTCGGTGGCATTGTATCCCATCATGTCGGCACCCACTTCGCGCCATAGTTGGGCATCGAACCGAAAAGGCGCGCCCCCGACGACGATCTTGACTTGCGCGCCCACGTCGTCTAATTTGTCTCGCACCGCGCGGACGCGCATGGCAGAGGGTAACATCAAAGCCGAAATTAACAGTAATTCTATTTGATCTTCCAATGTCCGTTCGACTAGATCATCTACCGTGATGCCATGTCCATAATCTAACAATTCAAACCCCGAAGCGCGCAGGACCGAATAGACGATACGCTTGCCCAATAAGTGATAGTCCGCCAAAACCGCGATGGCCATTTTGGGACGCGTTTTGTGTTGAGGCGAGGCGGCGGGTAAAATGGTGTCCGCCAATTCCTCACAAATTCGCCCGCTCATGTAGACCTGCGAGAGGGCGATTGTCCCCTTTTCCCATTCCACGCCGATTCGCTCCAGCGCGGGGGAAATCACCTCGTCTGTCACTTTAATTGAGCCTCCGGCGTCGAGCGCGTTTTCTAAAATCTGCTTTGCACCCAAGCGATCAAAGGCTAATAATGCTCGCTCGAAATCATATCCAAGCTGCTCTAATTTTGTCATAAGTTTTCCCTTCTTATATCACGAATGTTACGATACGCGGTTAGTTTTTTGCCCCTAATTACACGAATTTTCACTTACCGTAATTATAACGCAGTTTGAACGAAACTTCAATCTTCCCACAATAGCTCTTCTTTATCTCGCTATTGTTAATGCGCGGTAATTGTGTTATAATCGTAACTATGTCAAACTATGGAGGAACTACTGATGTTAGATAATTTGGAAAAACGTTTGGAACTAATCGGTAAGCTGGAGAAGAAACGCGAATCGCGCATCTTAGTATACTTTCTACACGACTCCGCGCGGCTGGCGGACGACGCGATGATCCACCTGCACGACAAACTGCATGATCTGGGGCACCAACCGCGCCTTGATGTATTTATCTACGGGCACGGTGGCTTCACCGAGGTGACCTGGAAGACGATCAGCCTGCTGCGCGACTTTACCGACCATCTGGGGATTCTCATTCCGTACCGCGCCCACAGCGGGGTAACGCTCATCTCCCTCGCGGCGAACGAGATCGTGATGGGGCCGATGTCGGAACTCAGCCCTACCGATCCCTCGATAGGGCACCCGCTGCTGCCGAAGGGTGACGCGCCTAAGCCGGTGCCGATCTCCGTACAGGATTTGCGCCGCTGTGTCGATTTTATCAAACGCGAACAGGAGACGCCGACCGATTTTGTCACGCCGCTGTTTCAGTACATTCACCCACTGGTGATCGGCGCGGTCGAGCAGGCGCATGAGCTGACGCGTAACATCGCCCGCAACGCGCTGCTGACTCACTGGAACGAGGATGAACATGGGGATAAAATAAATCATATCGTGAAGATGCTCAACGGCGAATTCAACGCCCATCGTTATCCGATCAACCGTTACGAGGCGCGAGATGAGCTTGGCTTGCCCGTCATTTTTGCCCCCGCCGCGTTATGGGACGACATTTGGGATCTTTATTGGTTGTATCATCAAGATATTCACCGCGAACACCCTATACCGGGGCAAGTGGGGATGATGCACCGCTACGTCTGCGCCATAGAGACCGCGCAGCGTACTACCACCCTGCGCCAGACACTGGCGCGCCAGGAGGGCAAAGAGCGCATTTTGGAGATGCGCTGGGATACGCAGGCGCGAGAATAGCTCGCTGCGTGTCAGTGTCATTCATTAAACGCCCGCTCCAGATAACTTTCCACTTACCGCAGAGAGCGCAGAGGACGCGGAGATTTCTTAAAGGAATAATTTTGCCTCCAGCATATGCGTTCATATACCGTCATTTAGGGGCATATCTTTTCAGTAGGTAAAAATTGGGGTCAACGCAGATTCGTGGGATAAACGATGGTGAGTGCGACAGCCGCGAGACGCAAAATACCCGCGTAGGGCGGCTTTCTTAGCCGCCGTTCTATATCATCATCGGCAAAAACGGCAGGTAAGAAACCTGCCCTACCCCACGAATCCGCTTAGAGCCAAAAATTGTAGCCCGAACTCTGCGCTCTCCGCGTGCTCGGCGGTAAAAATACCCCGAAGTTGCGTAAGTCCTACTTGTCTCGAATAATAACTTGTGACCGCGTATGAGCATTATTGGACAAGAAATTACTTGGTGTCCTTAGTGGGTAATTTATCGGATTAGTTTTCTCCATCACTTATTGTTTTACCACTACTCTCTCATTATTGCTAACTTCACCTGCCCTACTCCGAAAATAGATTGGCGCAGGGAGAATGGCGCGGGTATCGGACAATCTCCTCAGCCAACCGCGCCGCGTGCCCCTCACCCTAACCCTGCGCGCAGCCTACTCGTAGGAGTGCTCCCCTGCAGGG
>CAZSIG010000286.1:0-5528 GCA_964606195.1 uncultured Anaerolineales bacterium | reverse complement strand
CGCGTCCCCTGCGCTCTCTGCGGTTAGTTATAGTGCGGTTTTGCGTAAGTCCTACAATATATGTTTTGCGTAAGTCGTGGTAAAGCTGTCACGCGGCTAATCCTGTGACCAACTCCCCCAAGCGTTCGACCGCGCGTTCGGCTTTGTCTGACCAGTTCGCGGCATTGAGACGAATGAAGTTGCGATACTGTTCTGTCGCGGAGAAGATATAACCCGGAGTAGTGGCGATACCTGCTTCCAAAGCCAACTTATACAGCTCCAACGAATCGGCGTAATCCGGCAACTGAATCCATGCTACAAACCCCCCGGTAGGGCGCGTTACTCTGGTGCCATCAGGAAAGTAACGCTCCACCGCTTGCAATAACAACGCGGTACGCCGCGCATAGGCGTGCCGCACATGGCGCATGTATCGGTCATAGCTGCCACTGTCCAGAAACTCGGCAATGGCATATTCGGATAATGTGGGAGAGGCGAGGCTAGTTGTGTATTTGAGCCATTTCACTTCCGATTTGAACCTGCCGGGCACCACCCAGCCTACGCGGTAGCCGGGACATAGACTTTTAGAGAAAGAGGAGCACAGCATCACTAAACCCGCGCGGTCGTGGGCTTTGGCTACTGAGGGACGCTCTTCGTCGAAATAAAGCTCGCCGAAAATATCGTTCTCAATCAGCGGGATGTCGCGCTGTGTCAATAAATCGATCAGTTCCCGCTTATTATCGTCTGGCATACAACTTCCCAGGGGGTTGTTAAAATTGGAAATCACCAAACACGCGCTTACGGGATGATGCTCAATGGCAAAACGGAGAGCGTTCAAGCTGATACCTTCGCGGGGATGAGTCGGTATCTCCAATGCCTGTAAGCCTAGAACCTCCAAGCACAATAGGGCATCGAAGGAAATTGGCGACTCGATGGCTACGGTATCTCCAGGCTGACAAACTGCGCGTAGGCACAGGCTAATCGCCTCTGTACAGCCTGATGTAATCACGATATCATCTGGGACATAATCGCAACCTAGTGCGACGCCGCGCCGCGCAATTTGTACGCGTAGTGTCTCACATCCGGGTACATAATCGTACATACCACTTTTATTACCCATGCGCCGCGCCACCGAACTCAGAATACGATTTAGTTTGCGAGTTGCCGATAAGTCCGGATTGGGATGCGCGGCACCTAATTGCACCAATTCAGGGTGGCGCGTGTCTGCCAACACTATCCGCATCACCAATTCGCGCATACTGACTTGAGTCGGGTCAGGTTCGGGCGAAGATATGTCCGGTTCGGGTAGCGTGCTGGGCAAGTTTGTACGGACGTAAAACCCCGAGCGCGGTCGTGCTTTGATGAACCCGCGTGCCTCTAAGAGATAATATGCCTGTTGTACGGTGGTGATGCTGACTTTCTTGTGTTGGCTCATTTGCCGCACGGACATGACGCGGTCGCCCGGACGATACACGCCTGATTCAATCAAGTGGATAATGTAATCAGCCACTTCCTCATACTTGTAGCTTTTGTTTGGGTCGTTCATATACCGTTATTATAGCACTTATGAATGCTTCTCACAAGATGAATGGTGTTATGGGGGTAACTCTTTGCTTCTATCATTCATTTGTCGTGATAGCACTTTTGGATTGAGTGTTTCCATTCAATAGACATTAGTATCGCGACCCGGATAGTGATGGTGATGGCATTCCGGATGACTTAGAAATGGGTGATGACCCGCTCAATCCGCTAGACAGCGACAACGATGGCTTACCAGACTATCTCGATCAGGATAGTGACAATGATGAGCTACCTGATTCGGAAGAGTGTGGGGGTAGTTCTTCTTGTCTCGACGCGGATAATGATGGTATCCCTGATTACCGCGAGCCTAATAACATAGATACCGATAATGATGGCACTTACAATCACGAAGATCCTGACGATGACGGAGATGGTATTCCTACCGCGACGGAGGGGACTGGTGACAATGATGATGATGGTATTCCCAACTACCTGGATCCCGAAGTTCCAACGCTCTTTGGTGACCTGACTGGGATCTACGAGGGTGACTTTGTCACTTACACTCTTGTTGTGACCTGTACTGAATTGCAAACTAATGTGGTCGTTACCGGTAGCATTCCGAACAACGGGATGTTTGTTAACGTGACGGGGGGAGAGTCGGTCTCCGCTGGTGGGGATTACGGGGTCGGGTATGTGGTCGCGACGGAACCTAGTTTGGCACCGGGCGAGCGAATTACGCTGGTTTGGGTGGTGCAGATGCCGCGCGGGGAACTGGGTAGAATTGCTACTCAAGGTCATGCACGAAGCGATACGAGCACTGCACCGCGGGACTTTGATTTCATCTTCTATCGGGTATTGATGCCGATCATGTTTAAAGTATACGACTTTGGCGCGGTCAGCTAGTAATTCTTAGTGGCTGCCCGACCAAATGTTATAGAATACTACGTATCTATCGTAGTTGTGAGGACGACGCGGTTTAAAACCGCGTCGTCCCTTTTGTTTTTGCTGAATACACAATGTTCAACTTGTGGCAACTCTATCGTTCTTATTGTGTTTACAATGCAACACCAACGACGCGGTCTTCTCTACCAATCCACCTTTTCTCCCTCCATCCAGTGATAGCACACCCCCATCAGCGAAATACGCGAAATCGAAGTGCACCGAATCTCCAGCAGACTTACTCGGCAGCGGCATTAGTCGCGCTGTGAGCGGTTTGTGCCACCGCGCCGAAAGCGCGGCTACATCGTAGAGCAGGCGCGCCAACGCCTCCTCACTCGCGTCGCCGGGTAGCGGTACCGTGTCCAACCCCGTTCCGCAGACCGCCGACCATTGCAGCAGTTCACCGACGCGTAATCTCCCCTCCGCGGCGCGGCGTGCCAGTATTTCATCCTCTAACACCGGTAGCATCATGCCGCAAAAACCGGTGTGTGGAAACCGCGCCTGATCAAGCGCGGCGGTGAGCACCGCGGCGGCAGTCAGCGTGCCCGTCGAACCGACCGGTTGTCCCGATAATAATTCCAGCGCCGCGCCGATGCTGCACCCCGGCGCGGGGAATGGCGCCAGCGAGAAATCGATGCCGCCGAAGGATATGTTGTGCGCTCGCGCCAATTGCTTCGCGAGGGGAACGAGGCGCGCGGCTTCCGTTTCAACTGCCGCTATGAGACGGCAGCGCGCGTCTTCGGCATCGCTTGCCGCGGTGCAGGCGTTCACTGCTAAATCCGCCGACTGGGTAGCGATGGCGAACGCGGGCGCACCCCCGTCGTGATACGCGGCAGGGAAAAAAGGTGTGTTGGGCGGCACATGCGCCAGCGCGGAGAAGCGCAGGTTGCCAAAGCCGTCTTCAATTTGCGCGCACTCGCGAATGACACGCGCCGCGCCGCGTATTGCCTCTCCGTCGATTGCACCGGTTGTGGGGTCTATGATGTGCGCGGTGGCGAAGACCGTCTTTGTCGCCGCGAAAATCTTCGGCAGGTAGGGCAGCAACGTTTTTTCGGCGGGACCAAGGGCAATAAACTCGAATCCCTGCGCCAAGCAAGTTTCCTCTAACTTGATGGCGAAACCGGCGGGATCGTCTGCCCAGCGCGATTGCGCCAGCGCGGGGAAGATATTCATCGCCAATCGCGTGGTCTGTACTTCGATACCGATTTCTTCATAGGCTTGACGCGCGGTTTGGGCAAACGCGCCGAGTGATTTGATGAGCTTGACATCGATAGCTGGCGCGATTTCGGCGAAAATAGTAATAGAGCGAATTTTCATGGATGACCTCCTTAAAATCTATTTCAGTTTATAAAGCGATGAGCACGACTGCCGCCAGCGCGGCGATGACGCCGAGCCACTGCTGGCGCCCGAGACGCTCTTTTAGGATAAAGCGAGCGAGAATAATTGTTCCCGCGGGGTACAGTGAGGAAAGCACCGCCGCGATGTCGAGCCGCCCCGCTTGCGCGGCTAGGGCGAAAAATGCGTTGCCGCCGGTGTCGAAGATGCCTGCAAGCGCGATCACCGGCAGTTGTGGCGCAGTGGGGATTTCCCCATGGCGCGTGACTGTGACGAAGAGGAACATCATGGTGATGGAGGTGATTCTGGCAGCGACTAGTGGCCACAGCACCGCGCCGTCGCTCACGCGGTCGATAAGGATGAAGAACAGCCCGAATCCTACCCCTGCCGCGCTCGGCAAACTCAGATCGCGCCACAGAACTCTGGTCTCGCCGTCGCTTTGGGAGATGAACCAGACCGCGATGATTGCCAAGCCGAAACCCGCGAGTTGTAGTATGTGTGGTATACCCTCAATAAACATACCGAAGATGACCGGAATGATGGCGGTCACGACCGCGGTGACCGGGGCGACGATGCTCATATTGCCGCGCGCTAAACCGCGATATAGCGCGAGCAACCCCAGCCCGCCGCAGATGCCGGCTGTGCCGCCGATGAACATATCTTTTGAGGCGGGGAATTGCTCTGATAGGAGCAATGCTGTGCTCACCAACAACGCGATCCCCACAATTTGGGATACAATCACAACGCTGTAGACGTTATTCCGTTTAGTGGCGAATCCGCCGTTGAAGTCGCCCGCGCCCCAGCATAACGCCGAAGCTAAGCCGAAGAAGATCGCGGATAATTCGGGATTCATTTGGAATTATTTCTCCGTACTAGCTACTTGACACTTTTGAAGAATGGAACGCGGATTTTCCTGATTTAACGGATTAACGCGGATTATCTCTTTAATTGTTTCGCCCTATAAAACAAAAATCAGCGGAAATCAGAGAAATCTGCGTTATCCGCGTGCTATTCGGGGCTTCAATAACTTTGTATGGCAAACTGTCGAGTAGCCAGTTCTCCGTATAGATTTTATTGTAATGCGAAACTATACTTCATGTTTCGCGCTTCATTGTAACATATTCAGCGCGAAGTTTCAACAAACATCTAGCTACCTGACAGTTTGCTGTCTCGCGCCGCGCCCCCCGTGAGTGAACTCCCGGGGGCTATGAGCAACGCGCTGAAGCGCGTTATGCCGAACATGCTTCAGCATGTTTCCGGTAGCCGCGCCGAGTTCACTCGGCGAATAGCGACGCGAGCCGGAGTACTAGTTCGCGGTTATATCCTTCGCAGATTAAGCAAAAGGTTTGACAAAAAGACTTATATGTAATAGAATAGCTGGAATAGGGTATTAACGTTATGAAATTTTTCATCGCAGGGATTATGCAAGGTTCACAAGAGCGCGGTTTGTATGACCAAGATTATCGCGCAAAGATAAAGCGGGCGATTCTTGAGACGTATCCCGACGCGGAGATAATATGCCCGCGAGAATTGTATCCCATCAGCGAGGAGTTCACCGAACAGCACGGGCGCGTGACCTTTTTTGGCTTAATCGAGGAAGCCGCGCATGTCGATGTGCTCATCGCGTATCTGCCCGAAGCGAGTATGGGCACCGCGATCGAGATGTGGAGTGCCTACCAACGCGGCGTGAAGGTTCTGGCGGTAACTCCATTGGTTGAACATTGGGCGGTAAAATTCATCTCACATCACATATTTCC
>CAZSIG010000285.1:0-5535 GCA_964606195.1 uncultured Anaerolineales bacterium | reverse complement strand
GCGCGCGCGGCATTGACGGCGGCACAGAGTTGTTCGATAGTCTCAACCGTGACGAACATATCAGCCGGCCCGCCGATGCAGTACCAGGTGTGCCGCGCCATCGATTCGTTTATGTTGATGGAGAGGCTGTAGCGATAAAAGGCATCCTTCAATCGTTCCAAATCGCGAATAATCATAATACAGCTCTACTTTTTGATTAACAACGTTATTATAGCGTTTATGTCGCGCATAAATTTATCAAATGAGGGACAACTAACGCGCGCCCGCATCAAATCAAACCGCGCTGCGAAAGCGGGCTGGTCAATAGTTTCGGTATAGGGTCTACTACGCGGCATGTGCATATTCAACCATTCCTTAGCATCTCTAATTTCTTCTGGGTGAGTAGGACAAACGGCATCGATTTGGATACCAGTACAATTCCGTAGAGATTCTATACTACCTATAAACCAAGACTCGAACTCAGATTTTGCTATAATTACTCGGCTAGGAATATCTCTTCGCGTTTCCCGCGCCCAATTCAAGAGGCGCGGGGCTAACTCTTTCGGGCAATCGTCATCGGCATCCAATATTATTAAAATAACCGCGCAATCTGGTTGCCGCGCCGCTAATTCCACCGCCCGCGCCAATTCCTTTTGCCGTATCATCTTAGTACGCGGTATGCGAATGGGCTTAGCGATTTTGATTTGATACATTCCCCGATTATGCAAAATTCTGCGTAGTAGGATAGGCACCGCTTCTACTTCGCCGTGTCCTTCGACAATAGGTACTATTCGCATCTGTTTGGAAATAGGTCAAGCTGGCGCGCGGCATCTTCTCCAACCGCGCGGTCAGCTACCAAATGTCCCATAGCTAAAAGTTCACCCGGTAGATAGAGTTTATCCTGCAACACCGCTTTTGTAGTAATATCTAAAGTGCTGATAATAGTATTTCCGTGATAGGATTCCACCGCGCGAATTTGCTCAGCTTTGATGTTTTTGTGATTCAAAATTTCCGGACTATGAGTAGTTATAATAATTTGCGTCCGCGTCTGTCCTATTCTAAGTATATCTACCAAAGCTCCTATTGCGCCGGGGTGAATCGTCGCTTCAGGTTCCTCGATGGCTACTAAAGAGGGTGCCGGGTTCTGATACATGGCCAACAATATACCCAACACGCGCAATGTGCCATCAGACATATTAAGCGCGTTGAATCTCCAAAGATCGCTTTCTCCTACATCTTGGTAAAACTCTATAGATTCCATGGGACCGAACTGTTTGTATCCTACCTTTGTTACTCCCGGAACCACCTTGCTAAGATACAAACAAAGTTGCTCGTAATCATTCGGAACGCGCCGTTGAAGTTCGCGCAGCACCGTTGCCGCGTTACGCCCATCCGCTCTTAATATCCGTTCTGGAGATGGTTGCTGTAAAGCACGGACACGCTCCGGCACAATAGAATAAAGACGCATCTGAGTCAACGCGTCATATACGGGACGAAATTCAGCAGCCGCAGAAACGACGGTTAACCCTAAGCGATCCGGTTCGACTTTGGGACTTAACCCCGGTACATTAGTCGTAAATTGATTTTCTTCTACGTTATAATAGTGTAATGGTCGCGTTGCTTTCGGCGAACCAATCTGACAACACTCGCGGTTAACTACAAAAGTACCTTCAGGCATAGATTTGACTTCAAAGCCGTAGGTTGTCCAATGACCACCATTTAATTCCAACGCAAGACTTATTCCAAAATTAGTTGGATGTCCAAGTGAGCGCCGCCGCACTTCGTTGATGCCCCCGCGTTGCTCCAGGGCATTAGTTAAAGTTGTAGAGAGGGCATCGGTTACAAAACTAAGGGCATCCACAAAGTTACTTTTTCCTGCTCCATTAGGACCAACTAACACGGTGAACTGCCCCAAATCAACGACAACTTTGGCTATACTACGGTAGTTTTGGATTTGTACTCGCTTAATCATACTATTTACCAACTAGGAAAGTCTTTCCAGCACCATTTCCCCAATTTTATACCCATCCCCCGCGCCGAGCGTAATCAGCAAATCCCCCGCGCGCAGGGTCTCTATCAAATACGCGGCGGTGTCCTCCAACGATTTGATATACCGCGTGAAACAGCGAGATGATATGCGCGTCGCGTTTATTGCCGCCGCCACACTTGCGCCGCTCATTCCCAAATCATCGTGCTCGCGCGCCGCGTAGATGCCGGTGACGATGACCTCGTCCGCGTCCGCGAAGCTGTGGGCGAAATCGTCCAACAGCGCCTTGGTGCGCGTGTAGGTATGGGGCTGAAAGATGGCGCATATTCGACGCCCAGAGTGATGCTGCCGCGCCGCCGCGAGCGTCGCTTGTATCTCGGTAGGGTGATGCGCGTAGTCGTCGATTACAATAATTCCGCGCGTCTTTCCCTTTAACTCAAACCGCCGCTGCACGCCGCGAAAATTCCGTAAACTATTTTGCGCTACCGTTATAATCTCATCAAACCGTAATCCCCGTTGCGTCGCGACCAACGCAGTCGCGGCGATCGCCGCCAGCGCGTTCTGGACGTTGTGGCGGCCGGGGATTTGCAGTGAGAATTCGCCGATGTCCTCCCCAGCGCGGCGAACCGCGAAGTCATATCCGCTTACTTGATTCACACGCAAATCACGCGCTTGCCACAGGTTATCTTTCGTCAAGCCATAGGTGATAAACGCGGCTTCGGTATGCTCTGCCAATTGGCGAACGCGCGGCACATCGCCACAACCCAGCACATGACCATCAGACGGCACCAACTGCACAAACTGCTGAAACGCGGCGATCATGTCAGACATATTCGCGTAGCAATCAGGGTGGTCGTGTTCGAGATGCGTAATCACCGCGAGCCACGGGTGCAATCCTAAAAATGTGCGATCGTACTCATCCGCTTCAATAACGAAGAGGTCGCTTTGTCCTGAACGCGCGTTTGTGCCGAAATCGGGTAGAATTCCCCCCACTATGAATGTTGGGTCAAGCCCCGCGTCGAGCGCGATACGCGCGATCATGGCGGTCGTCGTCGTCTTGCCATGCGTCCCCGCGATGCAGACCCCGCATTGTCCCGCCATCAATTGCCCCAACATCTCTGCGCGTTTCAGGATAGGGATGCCGCGCCGCCGCGCCGCTAATATCTCCGGGTTATCCGCCGCGATAGCCGAAGAGGCGACCACTATCTCCGCGTCGCCTAAGTTCGTCTCGTCGTGACCGATATGTATCTGTGCCCCGCGCGCTTGTAAATCGGCGGTGATGGGCGAGGCGCGCAAATCTGAACCGGAGACACGATGCCCGCGTTCCAACAGCACACGTGCGATCGCGCTCATACCAATGCCCCCAATCGCGATGAGGTGATAATATTTCATAATTTAACTGTCACAGTCAGCTTAACGCGCGGTTTATTTTTTGCCCTTAATTGACACGAAAAAACAAGTAGTGGTAAAGTAGTAAGTGATCGGGAAAAGTAATACGATAATTTAACCACTAAGGACACAAAGAGCACTAAGTGTTTTTCTGTCAATAGTAATCATACGCGGTTAAATGCTTGTATTCGAAGCCATGAATTATCTTGGTGTCCTTGGTGTTCTTGGTGGTTAAATTGTAATCATTTTAACTATCACTTACAATTTAACCACTACTAAAAAACAAATAATTAGTGAAAATTCGTGCAATTAGTGGCAAACTTTTCTTCGTGAAAAAGTCTCAATTCAACCTACCGCGCCTTGACGGGAAGCTGGAATTGAATGCCGCTTATCAATGCCAACGCTGTTAAAATCAATACAAATATTAACAATGCGATTCCCGCGTACCCTTGAGGGGGAAAGCCCGCAGGGACATCTCGAATTTGCAGACTGAGCGTGTTATTCGCCAACTGCTGAGCCGGTCTCCAGAAAGACTGTGTGAGGTACTCCTTGGCGATAGCGACTATCATGTAGCCATTGAACGCCCCCAACACCGCACCGATAGCGCGTCCCGTACTGTTCACCGGCGCTTTGAACAAGGGATGAGAGGATATTAAATACGCGCCGATCAGCAGCACTACCATTGTAACTAAGAAAAAATAGTGGGCGTTCTGTTCTGTGATGAACGGATCAGCCTGCGCCGCGGCTTCTGCCATCGCCGCCAAGTCGGGCCTATGTACCTGAAACACCGCATGCGAGATGCTGTTCACGTCATTGATAGTATCAATAAGCATCTGCATCCATTCATCGCGAATGAGCAAAAAGCTGAGAGCTAGAACTACTACTGTCACCACACTCTCTTTGATCGAACCGCGTATCGCGCCATCAATAGCCATAAGTATCGCCACCGCTACACCGATATAGAGAAAAGGTATCGTTACTGCCATTTTCCCTCCTCCTAATAAATTTACAAATATGCAAAATCGCACATAGTCGCCTGCGCAACGCGCCTATCTGCCAATTTGCGACCATCAATAAAATACCAACTGATCAACTTCGCTAATTCGTTAATTAGTCCATTTTTCGATCTCCTCCACTATGTTTCGCGCCGCGCCGGGCTGGGCTAAATTGTGCATATTAGTCCGCATTTGCGCCAGCCGCGCTTCATCTAGCCAAATTTCCTCGATAGTCTTCGCTAATTTTTCGCTCAATTCAGCATCTAACAGCTTCACCGCCGCGCCATGTTGAGCCAAATAATCGGCATTGAGTTCCTGATGCTGTCCAGCGTAGGGGTAAGGCACCACTATCGCGGGTATTCCCACCGCGGGAAATTCCCCCAACGTCGCCGCGCCCGCGCGGGCGACGACCAAATCTGCCGCCAATAACGCGGCGGGCATGTCGTCATGCAAATAGTCATAAAGATGGTATCTTTCTCGCACTGACGCGGGCAGTTTCTGTTTCACTTGCTGTAACCACTCACCATCAACTTTGCCATAGATGTGTAACACTTCGCCGTATTGTACCAAATCAGCGACAATCTCACCAATGGCGCGGTTGATGCTGTGCGCCCCCTGGCTGCCGCCGAACACCAGCAGTACCTTGCCCTGCGGCGATAATCCCAACCGCCGCCGCGCCGCGAGTTTGTCCCCCACGTACAGTTCCGCGCGCACCGGATAGCCGCTCACGAACGCCTTGCCGCTGGGAAAGTAGATGAGCGTCTCCGCGAAGGAGACCGCCACGCGACGGGCGAAACGCGCTAGATATTGGATCGCCTTGCCCGGCGCGAGGTCGGGCAAATAAATCAGCACCGAGCAGCGCCGCAGCCCTGCCGCGAGTATCACCGGCACGGAGACGTAGCCGCCGGTGACGAAGACCGCGTCGGGCGCAAATTCGCCCATTATGAACCATGCCTGCCAGATACCGTGGAGCATCTTCACCGCGTTATATAACACTTGCCAAAACGCCACGCCGCGCAATTGTCCCGCGGCGATGCCGCGAAACGATAGCCCTGCCCGCGCGACCAGCGTTTCCTCGATGCCGCCCGCGCTGCCGACGTATAGGGTGCTATGATTTTGCGTGTGGAGTTCCTCAGCGACTACCAGCGCGGGATAGATGTGCCCGCCGCTGCCGCCGCCGGAGAT
>CAZSIG010000284.1:0-5537 GCA_964606195.1 uncultured Anaerolineales bacterium | reverse complement strand
CGGTTATACTTTGAGAAAGTCCTGCCCTACCCCACGAATCCGCGTAGAGCCATTATAACAAAAACGAGATGCTTCGCGTAGTTTATCCCCGCCCGGGGGCTCAGCATGACATCTTAAAAAGGGGCTACTAGAGGTTTTGACCACGCGGTTTGTACTTTGAGAAAGCCCTAAGGATTTCGAGGGAATACAAGGAAAAATATGCCACCGATTTCACGGGCACCGGTTCAGTTGAGTTGGATTTTCCCAGACTTCCGAAGTTTTCCATTTCCGAAACTTCGGAAGTCTATACGCGGTCAACCGTAGGCAATATGGTGAAAGGTGCGACATACTTTCAAAGTGCGTCGCACCTTCCCCCTCTATCACGTTTGCGCTTACTTTTATTTGGGAGTAAAATCCTAAACTATGACACATAACATCACGATAATAGGACTAGGCCCTGGAGATCCAAACCAACTCACGCTGGAAGCGTTAGAAGCACTGGAAGACGTGCCGGAGATTTATCTGCGTACTTTACATCATCCCACCGCGCAGGTACTCGCTCAATCTGTATCCGGTACGATTCACTCCTTCGACCACCTCTACGAGAAGCACGAGAGATTCTACGATGTATACGCCGCAATAACCGCGCAGGTGATAGAGTTGGCGCACCGCGCCGCGGGCGTGCTCTACGCCGTTCCGGGGCACCCGCTGGTCGGAGAGACGACGGTACACCAAATTTTGGCGCGCGCCACGGAGGAAGGATTAACGACGCGCATCATCGCGGGGTTGAGTTTCTTAGAACCGGTGCTGACCACGCTGCGATTGGAGCCGTTGGACGGGTTGCAGATCACCGAGGCGATGTTGCTGGCGCAGCAACATTGTCCCCTTCTCGATCCTGATCGCCCCGCGCTCATCGCGCAACTTTACAGCCGCGTTCTCGCTTCGGACGTCAAACTGGCACTGATGAACGTGTATCCCGATGAACACCCCGTCACCGTTATACAATCCGCGGGGACGCCTAATGAAGTGGCGCGTACCGTTCCATTGTACCAACTAGACTGGGCTGATAGTTTACCCGACCTCGCGGTGGCAGAAGAGGAAAAGCTGGCACCATCACCCGCACACCTAACCTCGCTCTACGTGCCACCGCTACCGCGCCCCGGCTCTCCGATCAGTTTTCAAGAACTGATCGCCCACCTGCGCGCCCCCGACGGCTGCCCTTGGGATCGCAAACAGACTCATAAATCGCTGCGGCAGCATCTTTTGGAGGAGACCTACGAGGTGCTTGACGCGCTGGACCGCGATGATGCCGATAAGCTATGTGAGGAACTAGGCGATCTATTGCTACAGATTTTCTTACACACGCAGATAGCCGTAGATACGGGCGAATTTCGGCTGAGCGATGTGATAGACCGCATAACGACGAAATTGATCCGGCGCCACCCTCACGTCTTCGGCTCTACAGCGGTATCAGGCACAGAAGAGGTGCTAAACAATTGGGAGCAGATTAAACAACGAGAGCGCGAGGAGAACGGCGCGGCGCAGCGCGGGGAAAATATGCTGAACGGCATTCCCAAAAGCTTGCCCGCGCTGGAAAAGGCACAAGAGATACAAAACCGCGTGGCGCGCATCGGCTTCGATTGGGAGGACGCGGCGGGGGTCATAGATAAATTAGAGGAGGAGATTGCCGAGTTGCGCGAAGCAGAGGACGCGGAGCATCTCAGTCAGGAATTCGGCGATTTGCTTTTCTCATTGGTCAATCTGGCGCGGTGGTGGAGAATAGACGCGGAGAGCACCCTGCGCGAGGCAAACATGCGATTCGTCGAACGCTTCACTTACATGGAAAAGTTGGCGCAACAGCGCGGTTTACAGTTGACGGACTTAAATATCGCTAGGTTGGATGAATTGTGGGAAGAGGCGAAACTAACGCACTCCTAAAGGGTGCGCCTACAATGTAACCGCAGTTCAGAATAATTTTACCGCTGAGGGCGCGGAGTTTTCTGGATAAACTTTTACCAAGCTGTGAATATGTCCCTTGCTGACTGATAGTTATATGCACACTATAAACATGATTTAGAGAATAATTGAGTGTCATGCTGAACGCAGTGAAGCATCTCGTTGTGGTTTATATCAGCCTTTAGGGAGCGAAAAACCGCGTTATAGCGCAAACGCCCCTTCGCTGTGCTCAGGATGACATATTATCCACACCGCGCGACCTTGAGAAAACCTTAACGTAGGGGCGAACCTAAGTGTTCGCCCTGTTGATAACCCAATCGAACATGGAATACCGAGACTATTACCAAATCTTGGGCGTGGAGAGAACCGCGTCAGGAGAAGAAATCAAGAAGGCGTATCGCCAATTGGCGCGTCTGTATCACCCCGATTTCAACCCCGCAGATAACGCCGCGATAAGCAAGTTCAAAGAGATCACCGAAGCCTATCAAGTGCTGAGCGACCCGAAGCGGCGCAGGAAATACAACTCGTTGGGCGAGAACTATCGGCGGTGGCGCGAGGCGGGGGGAAGCGCGGCGAACTTCAATTGGGCGAGCTGGTTCGCGCCGCATTGGGAAGAGCTGCTGCACCGCAACGCCTTCTCTGAGTTCTTCGGGCGCATTTTCGGCAGTCCGAGCGACCTGGACAACCCCGCGGTATTGATGCGGGGAAACCCCGCGCCGGTCGAGCCGAAACCGCTACGCGGCGCGGATATCGAACGCCGAGTGAAGATCACGCTGGAAGAGGCTTATAGCGGGACGACGCGTATTCTACAGCGCGGGGAAGTGAGCAAAAAGGTACAAATCCCACCGGGCGTCAAGACCAACTCCTACGTGCGCGTGTCGGGGCAAGGCGAGGCGGGAAAAAACGGGGGAGAGATGGGCGATCTCTATCTCTCCATAGTCATTGCGCCCCACGAGCAGTTCGAGCGGCGCGGGGCAGATTTATACTGCACCCTCACGGTCGATTTATACACCGCCCTGCTCGGTGGTGAGGTCGAGACCCCCATACTGGACAGAGCCGTAAATTTCACCCTGCCCCCGGAGACGCAAAACGGGCAGATTCTTCGCCTGCGCGGGCGCGGTATGCCGTACTTGAACAGCCCGGAAATATACGGCGACCTATACGTTACGGTGCAGATAGAACTACCGCGAAACCTATCGGAGCGCGAGCGCGAGTTGATTCGCAAGTTGGCAGAGCTACGGGACGGCGCGGTGTAGCGGTCAATAGAACGCGGATTTTCCTGATTTACGCTGATTTTTGTATCAGGACTTACGCAAATTCACCATAATTTCACCGCAGAGAGCGCGGAGGACGCGGAGTTTTCTCAAAGGAATAATTTTGTCCCCCGCATACGCGGTCATAGCCGATCATTGAAAGTCATATTTTTTAGACGCCAAAAGTTATATCAAAAACTCTGCGCTCTCTGTGCACTCGGCGGTAAAAAATACACCGAAGTTGCGTAAGTCCTATGTATTCTTGATCAGCAAAAACCGCAGCACATTCCAAAAAATCTGCGAAAATCAGGCATATCTGCGTTATCTGCGTTCAATTAACTACATGCTAACAAATCGAGATAAAATCCATTATGAATTGGCGCGGTTTTGCTCCATCATTCAAAATGTGCTATACTGCTATTTTGATGATGCTGAACAAACTGACACAATATTTGCGCGTATCATCGTAAACCACTAGGGAGGCATGGTATGGACTGGTTTGGCAAATTATTAGGCAGAGACAAAAAAACTGAAGAAGATAAGCAAGATAACGACTCTGGCGTATCGCCAGCCGTGATAAGGGTAAAAAAGCGCGAAAAACCGCGCCCTGCCTCGACCGCCGCGCCGCCGAAGGAGGAGCCGCAAGAAAAAGAGGTGCCTGCGGAAGAACCGGTTGAGGAGGAACCGCCAGCCGCGCCGGAGGAACCTGCGCCCCCGCCGCCACCGCAGATCGAAGGCAAAGATCACAAGGTTATGATGTACGTTCCGGCGGGCAAGTTCATCATGGGCAGCGAGGAGGCAGCAGACAGCGGCAATTCAGAGCATGAGGCGGAAACTCGCGCCTTCTACATCGATAAATACCCCGTAACCAACGCGGAGTACAAAGCATTTCTGGACAAACACCCCGACATCGCGCCACCAGATTATTGGAACGGCGCGAATTATCCCGACGGCAAGGCGGAACACCCGGTAGTGCGCGTGAATTGGCATCAGGCGGTCGCGTACGCTAAATGGGCGGACAAGCGGCTGCCTAAGGAAGCAGAATGGGAGAAGGCGGCGCGCGGTACGGACGGCCGAAGGTTTCCCTGGGGTGATAAGTTCGACGCGCGCAAGTGTAACACTCACGAATCCGGCACTTTGGATACTACGCCGGTGGGCAAATATTCCCCCGACGGCGATAGCCCCTACGAGGTCGGGGATATGGCGGGCAATGTGTGGGAGTGGGTTCAAGATTGGTACGACGAAAACAAGAGGTATAGAGCGATGCGCGGTGGCTCTTGGCATTTCTTCGAGAACCACTCTACTTGCTCGGCGCGAAGCTACGACAAGCCGACCAGTCGCAGCGACAATTACGGTTTTCGCTGCTGCCAAAACGCGTGATGGGACACTGATTAACACAGATTTTCACTGATTTAACGATTTTTATGAAAAAAATCAGTGTTCATCGGTGTGTATCAGTGTCCAATATCAGATTTGTCAATCAATCAGGGTTCCCTGTTGTTATCCATTTTATAGGGGCATGATCACCATGCCCTTTTAATTTATGGGGACAAGTCGCGGTTTTCGCGCCCGCACATACGTATCCGTAAAAAGCGCGGCGCGATTGGCGGTCAGCAGGTTAAGTGGACTTGTGCCTTCTTCATACCGTGTCAACAATCTCGTACTAAGATCGAGACCCACAGGGTTTTCTTAAACCCTGCGGGTCTGGAGACGGAAGCTCCGGGGGGCGCGGTGGGAAGACCTGACAGGTTTCGGAAAACCTGTCAGGTCTAAGCGTCCTTTGTGGTTAAATAATTTAATATTGTAAAAGATAAAGGAGGGGATTATGGCAGCAGAAGGATATAAAGATATCGCTCATCTCGCGGGGTTGGTCTTCATCAAGCGCGGTTTTGCGGCGGACGCGGCGGCGGATTCGGGGGTGATCGACGCGGCGTGTCCGTTTGGTGATTTAACCGCCGAACAGCGCACAGTTTTTGTAGAAGCGCTCCAGCATTCCGAATTACAGAAGGTTATTTCGCAGTGGTGGGAGAAATACGACGCGGCGCGCGCTGCAGGAGAGCTTTCTGAAGTTAGAGCATGGGAACCGTAGGGTTAAACTTTTATGCTATGTCCCGGTTTGTTTTGTTTGAGAAATCAGTTGAACAAATCGGGACAACTATTTTGTAGTTGCCATGAAGGGGGCTACACCACCAGTGAACGAAAATCACCGCGTCGCGCTAGTGGCGGTATGGGGATACCGCCCTGACGTATTGCACAGGGCGCAATCCCCATTGCGCCTATTTTCGGAGTAGTTTCCATGAGATTGCCGCATCACCAATGGACGAAAATCACCCTCACCCCCAGCCCCTC
>CAZSIG010000283.1:3348-5543 GCA_964606195.1 uncultured Anaerolineales bacterium | reverse complement strand
GTGTTGGACGAGGGGTGGCGATTGGAATATACGCGCGAACAATCTGCCTTACAAATTATGACCGACGCCGAGATATTCGGCTGGCGTATGCCCACCCCGCGCCGCGTCGCGCAGCGCAAAGCGACCGCGCCGGAGGCGTTTTTCGCCGATGTCTCTCCGGGCGATTACGTGGTACATCTGGAACATGGCATCGGCATGTTTCGCGGTCTCGTCAAGCTGGATTTAGATGACGCTGAGCGCGAATACCTGTTGGTCGAATACGCGGCGAATGATCGCCTCTACGTGCCGATTCATCAGGCTGACAGATTGGGACGCTATGAGGGGATTGGTGAAATCGCGCCGCAACTGCACCGGCTCGGTACGGCGGATTGGGCGCGAGCGAAATCGCGCACCCGCCAAGCGGTCGCGGAAATCGCCGATGAATTGCTGGAGTTGTACGCGGCGCGAGAATCTGTGGAAGGTCACGCTTTTGAAGCGGATACCGAATGGCAGAGCGCGTTGGAGGCGGCGTTCCCCTATCTGGAGACGCCCGACCAAGCCGCCGCGATAGAGGCGGTGAAGATGGATATGGAACAGTCCCAGCCGATGGATAGATTGGTCTGCGGTGATGTCGGCTATGGCAAAACTGAGGTGGCGCTGCGCGCCGCGTTCAAGGCGGTGATGGACAGCAAACAGGTCGCGGTGCTAGTGCCGACGACGGTACTCGCGCAGCAGCATTATTACACCTTTCAAGAACGCCTCTCATCATATCCGGTCATCGTCGAGATGCTATCGCGATTTCGGACTGCCAAACAACAGCGCGAGGTCATCGCGGGGTTAAAAGCGGGCACGGTGGATATAGTCGTCGGCACACACCGTCTGTTGCAAGACGACATCGCGTTCAAGGATTTGGGCTTGCTCATCATCGACGAGGAACAGCGGTTCGGCGTAGTGCACAAAGAGAAGCTGAAACAGATGCGCACCGAAGTGGACGTGATTACGCTCACCGCGACGCCGATACCGCGCACGCTGCACATGTCCCTCGTCGGGGCGCGGGATATGAGCCTCATCAACACTCCGCCCGAAGAGCGGCTGGCGGTCAAGACTTATCTAATCGAATACGACGAGACAATGATTCGCCGCGCCATTCTGCGCGAGCTGGACCGCGGCGGACAGATATTCTTCGTCCACAATCGCGTCAAAACAATTAACTTGGTGAAACGCAATCTGGAGAGATTAGTGCCCGAAGCCGCGTTCGTCGTCGGACACGGGCAGATGAAGGAGCGCGAGCTGGAGCGCATAATGTTCGACTTCGCGCGCGGCAAATACGATGTGTTAGTCTGCACTTCCATCATCGAGAGCGGCTTGGATATGCCCAACGTGAACACGATTATCATCGACCGCGCCGACCGCTTCGGGCTGGCGGACTTGTACCAATTGCGCGGGCGCGTCGGGCGCGGCGCAGTGCGCGCCTATGCCTATTTGATGTACAAAAAGGGAGGCGGTATGACGCCCGAAGCGCGCAAACGGCTGCGCGCGCTCATGGACGCGCAGGAGTTGGGCGCGGGGTTTCAGTTGGCGATGCGCGACCTGGAGATTCGCGGCGCGGGCGATATTCTGGGGGCGCGACAGCACGGGCATATCTCCGCGGTGGGGTTCAGCCTGTACACGCAATTGCTATCTGAGGCGTTGGAACAGCGCAAGAAGTTGCTCGACGCGGCGGAATCTGGCAAGCCGATAAAGGCAGATACAAAGGAGAATTTACCCGTAGGCGCGGTCGCGATGGACTTGCCGCTGCCGGTTTATCTGCCTCGCGATTACGTAGCGGATGAGCAGTTGCGGCTGAAGTTATATCGACGCATCGCCAACTTGAGTTCGTTGAGTGAGGTCGCGGAGATGGAACACGAACTGGAAGACCGCTTCGGCGCGCTGCCGGAGCCGGTGCGAAATATGCTGTACACGTTGCAGTTAAAGGCGCTGGCACAGCGCGCTGGCGTAGAGGCGATTACGCGCGAGGCGGGTATGTTCGCGTTACGTTTGTCCAAAAGCAAACAAAGACAGCGTCATAAGTGGGAACCCGCGCTGCCAAAAGGTACCCGCGTGATGGGTAACCGCGTCAATCTGGATTTGGGGGAGAATTGGCAAGAGGGTTTGGAGGAGGTGCTGAGTGAGTTGGGGAAATAGGACACTGATTCACACAGATTTTCACTGATTTG
>CAZSIG010000283.1:0-3248 GCA_964606195.1 uncultured Anaerolineales bacterium | reverse complement strand
CAAAAGAGGAGACCTACGCTAGGTTTGCGCTTTGTCTAAGTTTGCTGTACAATCTCTGTAGGATTGTGCCTGAGTTGCTTGGCACATAATTGATAAAAATTAACAAATATAGGAGGGAGCAAGTACAAATGGAAAAACACCTGTACTTATCGATGATGCCTGAAGCACTGATCGCTTCAGGATTGACCCCCGAGGAATTTGGAGTCTATTACGCGGTGGGATCCCAAAAGAAGTCGCGCGGTCAAGCGATGTTCATGGAACTTGACTTAAATTTTCGCGACGACTTTTTCCGTATTGAGGAGGGGCTTAAACGTTGTGTGCCTCATGAAGATGAGACTCCCAAGCGTTCAATTTACATCTCTGTTTACCGCGTGTTGGAACATGTGCCGCTAGACGCGATTAAAAAACTTTACTTGGTGACGCCAGACGGTCGTTGCTTAGGGCTAGACCCCAGCGATGATTATCCGCCAGCGGTACCGGGGTTACATCTGTATCAAGAGATCGCGCCGGTACATCCGTTGGTAGTCAGCACGAAAGCACCTTACGAGTTCTATCAACTAATCGTCAAAGACCCGGTAAGTTTAGTCTCGCTACCCGCGGTCTGCTTTGTACAATTGCGCTTGGGTGAATTGGCGGATAACCCCGAATATGGCGCGGTGGGCGATTTGCCTTACACCAACATCGACCACTTACGCCAATGTTTGGTGGATTTGAGGAATAAAACCGTCGCGGCTAAGATGGTAGATCGCATTCACCCGGCAACGTTCCCGTATCGCACCATAAAGAGCGGGATATTTGTCGGTAATAAGGAAAGGTTGATCTTCTTCCCCATGCCCTCGCGAGAGGAGCTGCGCGCCGAACATTATCGCTGGTGGCGCTCCGCTAACATGTAAACCGATTCAGCAAATATTCAGGAGGAACTAAACTAATGGTAAATCAAATGTGGCTAGTTATCGCTATTTTAGCCGGAGCTGTTTCGTTAGGCGTAGCAGTCTGGCTGTATAATTGGGTGCACGACCAAGACGCGGGCACGGAGCGATCGCAAGAGGTAGCATCTTGGATCAGAGAAGGAGCGCAATCTTATCTAAAGCGGTTGTACGCCGCGCTCACTCTCGTTTCGATCGCGCTGGGGATCATCATCGCCATCGTATTCAGTTTTGACATTGAGCATCTGGGAATGAACGGCGCGGTGGAGTTGAATGCCCTGCGTGGGGCGACAATGGCAATCGCGTTTATTCTAGGCGGGGTCTGCTCCGCGATAGCTGGATATATGGGAATGACCGTCGCGGTGGCTGCTAATGTGCGCAGCGCGACGGCAGCTAACGAAAATCTCAATCAAGCCTTTCAGGTCGCGTTCTACGCGGGTTCAGTTATGGGCTTGGCGATGGTCGGTCTGGCGATCATCGGTATGAGCGTGATTTATTTGCTCACCAACGACCCGGAGATCGTGCTTGGTTTCAGTTTTGGCGCATCCGCGCTGGCGCTGTTGGCTAAGGCGGGAGGGGGAATCTACACCAAGACCGCGGATATCGCGGCAGACTTGGTGGGTAAAGTAGAGATCGGTATCCCCGAAGACGACCCGCGCAACCCCGCGGTTGTGGCAGACAACGTTGGTGACAACGTCGGTGACGTGGCAGGTATGGGCGCGGATATCTTCGACAGCTATGTCGCCAGCACGGTGGCAGTGATGCTGCTAGGTTCAACCTTCGCCCCCGAAAATCAGATTAAATACACGGTATTTCCGCTGATTTTATGTACTCTCGGTATCATCGCCTCGTTGGTCGGCATTCGCCTCGTGCGCGTGGGTGAGAGCGGCAAACCAGGCCCCGCGCTCAACAATGGCACCTTGATAACCTGCGGAGTATTTGCCCTGTTAGTAGTCGCGTTGGTATTTGTCGGCGGCTACGACATCGGGGTGTTATGGCCCACTCTCGCGGGCTTAATAGCCGGTATCGTCATCGGGTTCACCTCCGATTACTTTACATCTGAAGATAAACATCCGGTTAGAGAAACCGCCCGCGTCTCCACTTCAGGCGCCGCGATCAACATCATCACCGGGTTTAGCTACGGCTTGATCAGCATCGTACCTTCCGTCATCGGAATCGTTTTGGCAACCCTAGTCTCCTATTTCTTGGCGGAGTACACCGGAATAAGTGGCGTATACGGCGTCGGCATCAGCGCGGTGGGAATGTTATCCGTCAGTGGAATGATCGTCTCCTCTGACGCTTACGGACCCATTGTGGACAACGCGCGCGGTATCGCCGAGATGGCGGGCATGTCTCAAGAGGTGGTCGATACGACGGACATTCTCGACGCGGCGGGCAACACCGCTAAGGCGATCACCAAAGGCTTCTCCATCAGCGCGGCTGCCCTGACGGTACTTGCCCTGTTCGCCGCGTACGCGGAGGTGGTGAGTTTACGCGGGGTGGAGCTGAGCATCAGCTTACTTAATCCCATCGTCATTGCGGGCGTCTTCTTAGGCGCGATGACTCCGCCGCTGTTCAGCGCGCTCACCATGCTCTCGGTTACGCATAATGCTTTTGATATGATCGAAGAGGTGCGCCGCCAGTTTAAGGAATTTCCGGGCATTTTGGCGGGGACGCAGAAACCAGATTACGCCACTTGCGTAGGTTTAGCCGCGCAAGGAGCCTTGACTTCCCTGATTATTCCGGCGTTTCTCGCCATTTTCCTACCAGTATTGATCGGCTTCATCCTTGGTCCGGAGGCGTTAGGTGGTTTCTTAGGCGGCGCCATTTTCACCGGGGTGTTGTTCGCGCTGTTGATGGCTAATTCGGGGGGATTATGGGATAACGCGAAGAAATACATCGAAACCGGGCAATACGGCGGTCCCGGCTCCGACGCGCACAAGGCGGCTGTCGTGGGCGACACCGTCGGCGATCCGTTCAAGGATACCGCCGGTCCCTCACTGAACACGCTCATCACCGTGATGTCCCTCGTCTCATCACTTTTCGCGCCGATCATCGCCGCGTTCCATCTGTTCTAAGCAAAAAATCGATAGTAGAATACAAACAGTCCACTACCGCGATGGTGGTAGTGGACTGTTTTTTGTATCTATGACTCTGTTGAAAAAACAAGAAGTTTACCACAGAGACACAGATTTTTTGAATTTGATCGCTTATGACCACCCATAGATATTAATCACTAGACTTGTTCCTAAATAAGTTTTTGGATAGCTAAGCAGTTTTTAGGGACGCGGATTAACGCGGATTTTCAGGATTTGCGCCCTT
>CAZSIG010000282.1:0-5553 GCA_964606195.1 uncultured Anaerolineales bacterium | reverse complement strand
AAATCCGCGTCCTATTTCTTGCACAGCTTATTGGGGAACAACTCTACTGAATGTTTCGCGCGCTATTCTTCTTTTTGAGCGATGAAAAAGGTATCACTCCCTAGCTCTGGAGGAATGCTCTCGCGGTCGTAATACGGTCGCAACAAAGCCGCGGTCAACGACAGATTAATCTCAAATGGCACTAGTACCCATCTGCCAGTCAGTTTTCTGATAATCAAAGAGGGTAATCCCAGATAATGCCACAACTCAAAAACGCGAGTGGCCTCGGGAGAAAAGTAATATTGCCAATGCGTGATGCGTAGCCCGACCTCGTTCAGCCTCCGCGTCCATTCTTCTACAGAGTAACGATGATAGTGAATCGATATTTTGTCGAACCAGCGCGCGTAACGCGCCGCCAAACCGCGCCAACCAATCTTCTTAAGTAGACTCACCGTGAATAACCCATCTTGAAAATTATCGTTAGGCACGGAGAAGATGAATCTTCCTCCGGCGCGCAGAGCGCGGCTCGTTTCCTTTAATAAGCTATCGATATTCGGTACATGCTCAATCGCGCAGTTAGCCATGACCGTGGCGAAACTCTCATTCGCGAACGGCAAGGCTTCCGCGCTACTATTGATTAGATATTTATAAGCCCCGCGTCGTTGTGCTTCTAACAATGAGTTATAATTGACATCGATCCCCGTAGTCAGAGATTCCTCAAAAACAGACGCGGCGAAATGCCCATCCCCACATCCCAAATCCAATATGGGATATTCTAACTCTTGTTGAGAAAAGATTCGCGCTTCGACAGAGCGTATCAAGGCGCGAAACGCGGGAATCTCTTTTAATTGTGTAGCCAGATGATCACGTTCAGTTTCCATTAGTGAACTCCAATACGAAACACAGAGGCGCGGAGGAGTACAAACTTGTACCCGTACCTCTGTGTTTTAATGTAACCAGCCGTAGAATCAAGTCACGCGGCTAGATCAAATTTCAGTTCTTCGCGTCTGAACAATTCCAGAACCGTCAACAGGTAAATGCACATAGAAGCGCGCGCCGGGCAGTTCGGTTTCGTCGTGCTTTTCACTTTCCACCCAAATCTTCCCACCATGTGCCTCTACGATGCCTTTGGCAATGGACAAACCTAATCCCGCGCCGCTCCCTTTGAATTTCGTCTTTCCCGATGAGTGTAAAGCTAGATCGCCCGTCTGATAAAATTTCTCAAAAATCAAATCGTGATGTTCAGGATCAATACCAATACCGGTATCCGCGACGATAATCTCCACCATACTATCATTTTGCATCAGATGGGATTCTACAGTAATACAACCACCGTCCGGGGTATATTTTATGGCATTGTTGACCAAATTGTACAAAACCTTAAAGAGCAGGTCAGAATCCGCGATGATTTGTGGCAATCCATCGAAACCGGTAACGGTCAGGTGCAAATTCCGGTCCTGCAACGCGGTGGAAAATTCCCGCTCTACTTTATTCATCACTTCTACCAGTAACATGTTCTCTGCGAAGACAGATAGTGCGCGACTATCAATCTTGGATACATCCAACATGCTACTGACGATCTCGTTTAACCTCTTTGTGTTGGTTACAACTTTTTCTATTGCCTGATTCAAGAAAGCATTATCGCGTACGACCTCATCTGCCGCAAGCATATCCGCGAAGCCGATGATAATGGTCAGTGGAGTACGTAACTCATGCGCGGCAATGTTAATGAAGTCAGCCTTAGATTTATCCAGACGTTCCAGGCGTTTATACGCTCTCTCCAAATCTTGACTAAACCGCGTCATTCCATCGTACAGTCGAGCGTTAGCCACCGCGATAGCTGCCTGTCCCGCGAATGAAAACGCGATGGAGGCATCTTCTTCCGTGAACGCGTTCGCGTCCTCACGCGTTAGCGAAATCATTCCTACTACATCACCGAACGCGCTGAGCGGCACCCCCATCCAGGAACGATTTAGCGGCAACCACTCCACCTGACTCCATCCCGGTTCCTTAGTGACATCGTTTACTACCAGCGGATGCCCCAGTTCACTCACTTTGACAAAGACATCATCTTCGCGAATCTGCACATCTAATTGCATTGCCCGCTGTTCATCGGGAAATCCGCTCACTGCTGACATCACCATCTTCTGCTTAGAGCGCATCATCACCGAAGCGCGTTCATAAGGCACAACCTCCGCTAGACGTTCCAGAACCAAGCCGGGCACGCGTTCAATATCGAGAGTACTCATCAAGTCCTTGCTAACCTGCTGTAATATCTCAGCCTGGCGACGGCGTCGCTGCTCCGCTTGATACAGCTTGGCGTTACGAATCATCATCGCGATCTGGTCAGCTAGACTCTGAATCGTCGCGGTATCATCGTCGCCAAAAGCATTTAATCGCGCGCTTTGGACATCCAGAGTCCCCAAAATCTCTCCACTAAAACGGACAGGTACAACAAGTCTAGCTTGAGTTTCTGGTAATAACTCATCGGGCGAGACGCGAGAATCTTGTGAGACATCGTTAATTAGAATAGAGTCATCCTCCCGTACCGCGAGGCAATTGAGGTTATTCTCTTTCAGGGACAATTGCAAATAATTTTGGCGTAGTTGTTCCCCTACTCCCTCGCTGGCAGCCGCCAGTTCTAGATTCTCTTTTTTGGCATCAGTTCTAAATATACATACATAATTGTATTCAAAACCGCGCTGAATAAGATTGGTTATTTGCGGCAGCGATTTATCGAGGTTAAACTCTGAGGATATACGCTGGCTGATGTCAACGACGGTCGCTAGATAGGAAGCGCGTCGAATGAGTTCCAAATTAGAGTTCTGCAACTCTTCCGACATAGAACGAAGCATCTCGCGGCTTCGATCTAATTCCTCAGCCTGCTTTCGCATCTCCTGAGCTTGTTTACGCATCTGCTCGTAGCTGGACATCGCCCACAACATCGGAGTTAGCAAATCGTCTTCTTCTGGAGATTCCACAATTATATGAACAATCTCCTCCTCAGTCGTCTCTTTAGTCCGCAAACTAGCCACGAGTTGACCTTTACGTAATATCATAATGCGATCAGTCATGGTAAAAGCGAGGTTAATATCCTGAGTGATGAACAATGTCGACTTACCCTGGTCGCGAAGTACCGAGAGCCAACTCTGTAATCTCCGCCGCTGTGGTTTGCCTAATACAGGCAGTATCTCGTCCAGTATCAATAAGCTAAAGCCGCGATGCCATGAGCGGATCAAATGTACTCCGACGCGTTCCGATTGCTGTAGATCGCGCGCTTTAGTGTGTAATGGAGGTAATAATATAGCTAGTTGCGCCGCGATGTGATGTACTTCAGCATCCATCGCTTTTCTGTCAAGCACTCGAAACAATCCCCCTAAAATGGAGCGGTAAATAGGACTTCCGATAAAGACGTTCTCAGTAATGTCCATTCGCTCAGCCAGCAAAGGATGGCGAAACACGGCTTCTATTCCTATTTCGTGCGCGGCGGCAGGAGAATCAAAATAACACTGCTTATCAGCCATACAGATACTGCCATTGTCCGCCGCGTAATAACCACTCAAGACACGCGCCAAGACTGTTTTACCCGCGCCAGTATTCCCAAGCAGCCCCACAATCTCGCCCGGGTAAATTTCCATACTAATGTCGCTGAGGGCAGCCACGCGTCCTAATGTTTTTGAGAGGTTCTCTACAGTCAGGAATGGTTCCATGCCAAAAAGTTTCAATTAAATTCGTATCACTTTGTGAGCAACATCACCAACAAGCTTATCGCGTAAGAAGTCAAAGAAGCACCATTGAGCAATAACTCCAAAGTCATAAACCGCGCTTCTCGTAATAATACCAGAAAAACTGCCTTTTTACAAGAGGAACTAGAGAAACCCCAATTTTATTTTTCGAGTCCTCTAAACACCTAATTCCACGAATGCCTGCTTATCCGAACAGAGCACAAGCACCGCGAAATCCACATGTTCACAGCTTTCCACTTCATTAAAGCGGCTTAATCCAAACTATAACGCAATTATTGCTGATTGTCAAAATCTCCAAGCATGTGTTATAATCAGAAACACTAATTGGTAGACATCATCGGAAGTAACTTTTTAACTGCAAAGGAACACCAAGTTAGCTTTCATTAAAAGCTATACGCGGTCATATATATTCATTACGTCCTTAATGGTTCGCTTATTTCTGATTAAGTCTAATCCACTGGAGTCTAATCTTGTCAGATGAACCTAATAAAGAGAAAAATTACCTGAAGCTTCTGGTGATTAGCGACATCGTAGAAGATGTTATTTACAGCCCCGCGCTAACTAGAAACTTCAACGACATAGACCTAGTGCTAAGTTGTGGAGATTTACCGTTGTACTATTTAGAGTACATCGTTACTCTGCTAAATGTACCTTTGGGCTACGTGCGCGGTAATCATGGCAAAGAGGTAGAGTACACCAGCTATAACGGCGCGATCACCGAGCCAGGGGGCTGTACTAATCTTGACAACCGCGTCGGCAAAATCAAAGGATTACTAATCGGTGGGCTGGAAGGCTCCATGCGCTATAATTGGAGCAGCGACTTTCAATATAACAATTGGCAAATGCGGCTCAAAGTGCTGCGAATGATTCCTCTCCTACATTTTAATCGAATCGTTTACGGTAGATATCTGGATATTCTAATCACCCACGCGCCGCCTTACAAGATTCATGACCAGAATGATCTTTGTCATACCGGCTTCAAAGTATTTCGCACATTCATGGATATGTTCAAACCGCGTTACCTCTTTCATGGACATATCCATCTTTATAACCGTAACGCAACCTGGCGCACTTGGTATAAACAAACAGAGGTAATCAACGCTTATGGACATCGCGTGATCGAGATAGAAATGCCCTTTGATAAACCGAGGAGCTTAAAGAAACAATGAAGTTTGAGATTACAAAAACGCCATTAGAAGGACTAATAATTTTGGAGGTAGCTTGTTTCGAGGATGAACGCGGTTTTTTTATGGAGACCTGGAACAAACGCGACTTCGCGGCGGTAGGCTTAGATTTCGATTTCGTGCAGGACAATCACTCTCGTTCGAGTTATGGGGTATTGCGCGGGCTGCATTATCAAGATATGACCGCACCGTTGGGAAAACTTGTAAGATGTACGTTGGGGCGCATATTCGACGTGGGAGTCGATCTGCGAATTAATTCTCCAACTTTCGGACAATGGTATGGAGTAGAGCTTTCGGCAGAGAACAAAAGACAATACTACGTGCCAGTCGGTTTCGCGCACGCTTTCATTACCCTTTCAGATATCGCGGAGGTACAATATAAACAGACCGGGTTCTACGCCCCCGACGCGGAAGGGGTTATCATCTGGAACGACGCGGATATCGGCATCGACTGGTTGATCGCCGATCCCATTTTATCTCCGCGCGACCAGCGTGGCATCAGCTTAAAACAATATCAAGAGCATCCCGCGTTCTTTTAGCGTGGATTTGCCAATCAGATTATGATTGTGTATAATACGTTTCGTTAAAAACAAAATGCCCGCGTGGCGGAATGGCATACGCAGCAGGTTGAGGACCTGTGCCCT
>CAZSIG010000281.1:1653-5555 GCA_964606195.1 uncultured Anaerolineales bacterium | reverse complement strand
TCCTTCGCGACCTCCAAGCGATTTTGGGGCTGAAAATCCTCCGCCGCCATACTGCCCGATATGTCCATAGTGAGAATGATGTCCACTCCCTCACCGCGTATAATCTGGCGCGAGTGTCCCGTCTGCGGGCGCGCCAGCGTGATAATCAGCAGCGTCACCGCGAGCAGCCGCGCCACAATCAGGGAATGGCGCCCCCAAACGCGCCACTGATAGCGCACCTTTGCAGACAAGAGTGCGATGCTCGAAAAGCGCATGGTCCCAAGTCGCCCCTGCCGCTCGCGCCATATATACAGTCCTGCCAGAATGGGGACAATTAGCAATAATAGCAGAACTAAAGGATTAGCAAAACGAAAATTTTCCATAATCAAGTTAATAGCACTCGGCGTTCAGCTTTCAGCCCTTAAAGTCATTTCATCTTCCAGCGGCTGATCGCTGACCGCTGAAAGCTCTTCCGGTTTCGTCACATTCACAATCAACCGCGCATGTTCCAACGCTTCGTGCGCGTCATGCACCGGAGGTTTGTACTTGGCGAATTTGACCAAATCGCTCTCCTCTAACAGGCGGTGGAACATAGCCCAATGACCGCGGTCTATCTTCGCGCGGCGTAGTTCGCCGAGAAATTCGTCAGTGGTGCGGTCAAGCGCGGGGATGTCGTAAAGCCTAGCCGCGTACTCCCGTATACAATCGCTCACGCGAGTGTAGTACACCTTGAGCATACCTTGTTCGGGCAGTTTTTCAGCCTCGATTCTGTCTAACTCTTCATAGGCGATTACATACGGCGGACGCGTATCTACCACCTTTTGTGGCACAAGCTCCGCGGCGCGTTTACGCCTTTGCCAATAGTTATATCCCCACCAGGCGAGGAGCGCGATGGAGATAATCAGCAAGGCATATCCCAGCCATAAAGTGTATATAGGATGCATAGTCGCAAGCGGCTTCAACCCGCGCAGTTCCATCGTATCTGTCACATTCTCCGTCGCGGTCAGCACGCTCACCACCGTTATGCTAATCGGCGCGGTGGTATGCTCTTGCCATTCGCCGCCCGCTTTCTGATAGCGAATCGTCAGCGGCGGTGTGGCGAATTCTCCGACGCGGTACGTGGTGATGCTGTACATTCTGCCGGTCGTGATTTTTCCCGCTTCGGGAGTCAGGTTTTCTCCCGCGATGGGTTGCTGTGATAATATGGTGAAATTTCCCCATTCGGTGGGCAAATGAGGGACGTTCACTACCGTCCCCTCGTCCGCGACGACTTGCACGATGTACACAAACGGGTCACCCACCGTGATTTCGGTGCGGTCTACCCCCGCGTTGACTTCAATGCCTTCAGCATAGATGGGGTGAAGCAGCGCGGCGTACAAAATCGCGATAGTGAGTAGTACCGTAGCCGCACTCTTTACGGGTGCGCCGACGCAGGCGTAAAGCCTGCGTCTACCTGATTTTAGATTTTTTCTTACAAATTCGTAGTTCATCATTTATCTAAATCGCTGCGCCCGTCGTTTGAAGAACGCGATTAGCGGTTCGACGTAAGATTCATCTGTGGAGACGTTGATATAATCTACGCTAATCGAACGAAACATCTGCTCGCGCAGCTCTTGCCGCCGCCACCAATCTTGAGCGTAACGCGCTCGCAGCATTCCATCTGATGTATCCACCCAGCGAATCTCGCCCGTCTCCGCATCTTCCAAAGCCAGCAATCCCGCGTTGGGCAATTCCGCCTCGCGCGGGTCGCTGATATGAACGGCAATACAGTCATGCCGCCGCGCGGTCACGTTCAGTGCTTTTTTGTAACCGGAGGTCAGAAAGTCAGAGACGACGAAAACGATGCTGCGGCGTTTGAGCAGGCTATTCAGGTAACGCAGTGCCTCGGTGATGTTCGTGCCGCGCCCCTCCGGTTCGAAGTACAGCAATTCGCGTATGACGCGCAGGACGTGTTTGTTACCCTTACGCGGCGGGACGTATTTTTCCACACGGTCGGTGAATAACAGCAAGCCCACGTTATCCTGATTTTGAATAGCGGAAAACGCCAGCACCGCGCCTAGTTCCGCCGCGAGTTCTTGCTTCAGGCGCGCCCGCGTGCCGAACTGCCCGGAGCCGCTGATGTCCGCGACGATGACAATCGTCAATTCGCGCTCCTCGACGTATCGTTTTACATACGGGTGTCCCATGCGCGCGGTGACGTTCCAGTCGATGGAGCGCACGCTGTCGCCGGGCACGTACTCGCGTACCTCGTCGAATTCCATGCCGCGCCCCTTGAAGACGCTGTGATATTCGCCGCTGAATACATCGTTGACCAACCGCCGCGTGCGGATTTCTATATGGCGAATTTTTCGGATTATTTCTTGAACAGATTTTTCCATGATGAATAATGCGTGAAACGTAAAACGTGATGCGTAATGCGTGAAGAGTATTGCGTGGCTTATTTACCTTCTTCACGTTTCGCGTTTTACTCTTTACGTTTTACTCTTCACAAACTCCTGCAATTGTCGCGCAATAATATTATCTAAAGGTGGGGCTTGATGCGCGGTGAGTAGTTCTTGGCAACGCTGATGGGCGCGAGTGTAGGTATTTGGTTGTCCATCTTTCTGCCACGCATCGAATCCATCGCGGTAGCAGAGCGTTGGTCGCCAAAATTCGCTGTGGCAGCGTTTCACGGTGTGTTTTTCGGTGAGAAAGTTACCGCCGGGACCGACTTTGGCAATCACGTCGTAAGCGAGCGTCTCGGGAGTGACGGAAAGACCGCGCCGATAACGACGTACCATATCGCACATCTCGTCATCGATTACGAACTTCTCGAAGGAGAAAGCCAGAAATGAACTGAGAATGCCACCCGCGTGAAGTACGAAATCGACGCCGCTATTTATCAGTGTTATCAAACTGAACATCGACTCAAAACCAGCTTGCGCGTCGGGAATGTGCGAGTCGGTCAGCGCGCCGCCGCCGCGACAGGGCAAGCCATAAAACCGCGCCAATTGTGAGTGCGCCGCGAGCATCACGGAGAATTCGGGGCTGCCGATACACAACGAACCTTTTCGCATGTCCATGTTGTTAGACACAGAGCCGTATAGTACAGGTGTACCCGGCGCAACCAACTGTGCCAACGTGATGCCCGCCAACGCCTCCGCGTTATCCATTGCCAGCACTCCTGCCAGCGTGACGGGACCGGTGGAGCCAGCCATCGCCGCGGGGGAAATGAAGACCGGCTGGCGGTACCGCGCATATTCCATCAGCGCGGCAGTCATATCTCCGCCGTAGCTCAGTGGACTGAGACTGTTAATCGTACCGATAGCAAGCGCGCGGTCACCCACTTGCTCGCCGAACAGAATAGAGAGCATTTCCATCGTGTGCCGCGCCCCGCGCACTCCCTCAGTGCTGCCCAAAAATGGTTTATCGGAGTGGACCATGTGCGATAACAGCATGTGCAGGTGCGCCGCGTCGCTTGGCACATCTCCCGGCTCCACCAACATGTGTCCGCTCATGTCCTGATTGGGAAGCATATGAGCCAGGCGTACCGCGTTGTGATAGTCGGTCATGGTGGGGGCGCGCCTGCCAAGTTTGTAGTCCATGATGAAGGGCGCGCCATAGCCGGGCACGAATACCGGCGCGCCATCTCCGATGGTCACACTGCGTTCGGGGTTGCGGGCGTGAATGGTAAAACGCTTCGGCACATTTCGCACCGCGTTCATCACCTGCTCTTCGCTGAAATAGACGCGGTAGCCGTCGGTCTTGAAGCCATGCCGTTCGAAAACCGCGATTGCTTCATCATTGTGAAAAACAATACCGACATTAGCCAACAATTTCATGCTGGTGTCGTGAATTGCCTTTATCTCATCCGGCGCGATAAACTCGATTTGGTTGCGTAACATACTATGTCCTCGCCATGGTTCATTAAGCTAAGAGATTGA
>CAZSIG010000281.1:0-1553 GCA_964606195.1 uncultured Anaerolineales bacterium | reverse complement strand
CCTCACGGCACCTCTATCGCGTCCAAAATCTGGCGCACGATGTCCTCCGATGTAATCTCCTCTGCCTCCGCCTCGTAAGTGGCGATGACGCGGTGGCGCAGCACGTCCGGCGCGACCTGTTTGATGTCCTCTGGCGTGACGTAACCGCGCCCGCGTAGAAAGGCGTGCGCCTTCGCGGTGGTGATGAGGTAAATCGTGGCGCGCGGCGACGCGCCATACTCAATCAGCGGCGCCAAATCGGCTAACTCGAAACTCTCAGGCTCGCGCGTCGCGAAGACGATGTCCAGCACGTATTCTTTGATTTTCTCGTCCACGTAGATTTCGTTCACGATACGCCGGGCGTTCAGAATAACCTCCGGTCTGACCACCGGGCGCGCGGTGGGAATGATGCCTGTAGTCATTCGCTCCATGATGTCGCGTTCTTCGGCGCGGTTCGGATAGGTGATGACCACTTTCATCAGAAAGCGGTCAACCTGCGCTTCGGGCAGCGGATATGTACCTTGTTGCTCGATGGGGTTCTGCGTCGCCAGCACCAGAAACGGCTCCGCGAGCTTGTACGTGGTATCGCCAATCGTTATCTGCCGCTCCTGCATCGCTTCCAGCAGCGCGGATTGTACCTTCGCGGGGGCGCGGTTAATCTCGTCGGCGAGAATCAGGTTGGAGAAAATCGGCCCCTTTTTGGGAGTGAATTCGCCGGTGCGCGGGTTGTAGACCAGAGTGCCGATTAGGTCCGCGGGGAGCAGGTCGGGAGTGAATTGAATTCGCTGGAAGTCACATTGTATCGTCTGCGCCAATGTGTTCGCAGACAGCGTCTTCGCCAAGCCCGGCACTCCCTCGATTAGAATGTGCCCATTAGCTAACAGACCAATCAACAAACGCTCGACGAGGGTTTGCTGTCCCACTATGACGTTGCCGATTTCCAAGAGCAGGTCTTGCACGAAAACACTCTCTTGCTGCACCTTCTCGTTTAGGGCGCGAATACTTTGTTCCATACTTAACACCTCCGGTGAAGTAATGCGTAATTCTCTATCGTCAGTCAAACGGTACAGATTATAACAAAAAATTTTGCAACAAACAAGTGCAAAAGGGTTAACTCGTAACCGCGATAGGTTAGTGTGAGTGGATACCGCGCGGCGTATTCTAAAATTGGGTTAAGCCTTCATTAAAACTTATACGTTACGGTTGACTATCTCTCTCTCTTGTGTTATAATTAGCTCAGTAGGATTTTGGCAATCGGCTATCTACCCCGCGTAAGTGAAAGTCCTATCTGAGTAGCAGCGAAAGGACTAACGAATTATGGAATATTTACCGCGTGAAGTTGATCTGGATAGCGAAGTAGCACAAGGCTTGGTAGAATACGCCCTGATTATGGCACTTGTGGTCATTCCGGTCATCACCGTGTTGACCCTGGCGTTTCCGCGCATTCAAGAGGTTTTGCAAGCGGTTATAAATCAACTGGGCGAAGGGCCTCCGGCTTTGTAAAGACGAAAACTCCCGTAGGACTTACGCAAAAACGCACTATAACTAACCGCAGAGAACGCGGAGAGTATCGA
>CAZSIG010000280.1:0-5614 GCA_964606195.1 uncultured Anaerolineales bacterium | reverse complement strand
AATCAGAAAACAAAAAACCGCGTGGCTCGCTTATAACCACGCGGTTTAGTAATCTTGTCCCCTAATTTATTCGGTTTCGGGTACCTCTGCGGGTAAGGTGAATGAAAAGGTGCTGCCTTTGTTCACTTCGCTCTCGACCCAAATCTTGCCGTTGTGCGCTTCCACCGCCATTTTACAGAAGGTCAAACCCAATCCGGTACCGCGCCGCGCGCTTCCCGGTTGCGTTACCTGTCCGAATTTCTCAAAGATGCGCCCGAGATGTTCAGGGGGGATGCCAATCCCTGTATCCGAAATGTTGACTTTGATGCTGTCATCATCCAGACGGCAAGTCGTGAGGCTGATTGTACCTCTGGGGGGAGTATGTTTCATCGCGTTAGTCATCAGGTTAGCGATAACGCGGCGAATGAGTTGAATATCACATGGCACCGTCAGGGAATCGTCGCACATCTCAATCTTGACATTAAGTTTTTGCATCTTCAGTTGGGCGCGTAACGGGTCAACCACCTCCTCGATAAGCGGTGGTAAGTTGACCGATTGAATGTTCAGCTCCAATTTGCCCGCTTCCATCTTGCTAATATCGAGTAATTCATTAACCATTCCCAACAAGACATCTCCACTATGCCGCGTAGTCTTCAGCAGTTTAAGCTGCGAGTCGTCCATCTTGGTTTCCATGATTAGCCTAAGCATGTCCAAACCGCCAATTAACGCGGTTAGCGGATTGCGCAAATCATGCACAATCATGTGAGTCAGATTATCGCGCAGTCGCTCGGACTCGCGGAGATGTATGTTCGCGGTCTTCAGGCGTTCTGCCAGCGTGCCGGTCAATGACGCGGTTAGCAATGTAGGGATAGTAACAGCCAGCCAGTTGATGATTAGAAGATTACCGCGCGTGCTGGCGTAGAAGCTCAATCGCCAAAGACGTATTACGGGGAGCACGCCAACAAACTCTAACCACAGAATGAGCGCGTAGCAGATCATGCTCAATATCGCGATGATTATCGCGCCGCGCAGCCCCAATAAGAAAGACGCGACCGCCGCGACCAGCAGGTACAACGCGAACATCGGAGTTAGTGGCGCGCCGGTAAAGTAGACAATCAAGGAAATGAGCAAAGTGTAGATTATTAGCGCGCTCCAAGATATATACTTATACGGGCACCAGTTCTTTTGCAAGGCAATTAAGCCGCCGATTGTGACGAGTACGAATCCCAAAGCAACTAATGTAAGTTCTAATGTGGGGATCATCAACACATTGGCTACCGGTCCCGAGATCAAAATCATCGGACCGAAGCCCAATAAGCCCCCTACAACGCCAACTATGAGCGTATTACGCAAGTCGCGGCGTTCTTCTAGTTCATCAACACTTTGGATATCGCTTTCCTTTTCAGCCATTTTCCTCTAGGTTGCTAATATATGGTTCCCTGCTTACAAAACGCGCTGTTATGTATTATCAACAGATGTTATTGTGAAGGCGCGTTTTCCTTTGCTGGCTCTGTATTCGCGGCTTTCTCAGGAGGTGGTTGTGTCGCCTCTTTCTGCTTCTCCTTATTTTCGGTTTCCAGCATATCCATCCCTTCTGAGAGTTGCTTATTCACTTCGCTAGACATCTGGCGAAATTCCCGAATCGCTTGCCCTAATGCCCTTCCCATCTCTGGTAATTTACCCGGACCGAAGACGATCAAGACAACCATCATTATCACGATCAGTTCGAGCGGCCCGATATTAAAAAAATTCATATCCTTATCCTTTTACTTTATCGCTCGTCCTATAAATAAACTCCGCGTCCTCAGCAATGTTACAGCGCGGTTTGCGTAAATCTCATCCTTAAAGTTCTACCGTCATGCCTTCCCGCGCCACTATAGTATCGGGGAATTCAGCCTGCGCCTCCCTTTCCATGTTTTCCAAAAAATCATCATCATGATTGGCATTATGATGCGTCAAGAACAATCGCTTAACCTGCGCGTATTTGGCCACTTCCACCGCCATTTGCCAATGCGAATGTCCCCAGCCCTGTCTGGGAAAATCGTCATTCGCGTATTCTTCGGGAGTATACTCCGCGTCGTGAATCAACACGTCTGCCCCTTGCGCGAAATTCACCAGACGGCGATCATCTAGGTCGTAACCCTCTGTGTCCGTCGCGAACACCATCTTCTTGCCCTGATATTCTATCTTATAAATCAGCACTCCGCCTTTAGGGTGCGCGTAGCTATGTAGTATTCTAATCTGCACCTGCTCCGGAGTGACGGCGTGACATTCGCGGTAGATATTGCATACTTGAGGAAAGGGGCTGCTGTTCGTAAGTACGATCATTTCGCCCGCGTGTATATTCCTAACTTTCCATTGCGATTGTAGCTCTTCCAACGCGACCGGAAAAACTGGCGGCAACATAGCTCGCGCCAATACCGCTTCCAGATCATCATGTAACATCTTCGGTCCAAAAATATTCAAAGAAACATTGCCCAGACGCGCGGGAATGAAAAAGGGAAAACCCTGTGTGTGATCATGATGAGTATGGGTGAAAATTAAAGTCAAAACAGGGGCAATTTCTTCACTGTTAATACGCGCCAACAATTCTTGCCCTAGCTCGATGATACCTGTACCCGCGTCAATTATAACGACATGTTTTCCCGCGCGTATCTCCAAACAGGTTGTATTTCCTCCCACCCTATTAGTAGAAGGACCAGGCTTGGGATAGCCCCCGCGCACTCCCCAGAATTTGAACCAAAATGGCTGATCGCTTGCCATAAATCTCTCCAACGTTTTCTACTTCTTTTATAACCCTCTCAAGACGTTCTACGCGATTAGCATACATTCTTGCTTACACTTATAGGGGCGAGATGTAGCTCGCCCCCTCAAATCTCTATAATTTTTCTGATTCATCGCGCCGCGCCAGTAGAAGTCCTCATTGTTATCTCGCCCTCGCGATTATAGAAGCTTCAGTAGTTGTCTTTATTTGTAAGGGAAACATACGAATATAATACTCGTTAACTAGTTTTTTGTCAAGTTTTTCAATGTTAGGACTTTTTAATCGGATAGAAAAGAGACGAAAAACCTGTCCCGTTTTGTCGTTCATTCAAATAGTGTTATAATTCATAATACAAGCAGGCGCGGTTTGTAATTGCTTATAGGGGCTGATTGACCGCTATTGAATTATGGAAATTCGAATGCAACCTCTACCTATTCCTAGGTCTACCATTGTGATACCCAGCGCGACGGTTAGACCGAGCGAATCTCCAAGTGGAATTGTCCCGGTCAGACCAAGCACTACTGCCATGCAAACTACTACTGCGATACCTATGTCCTCGCCGACCAATAGTGTTGTTGTAAACACCCAATCTCCCAGTCCTATCTCGGCAACCAGGGTACCCGCGCCACCAACACCGACCAGCACTGCTACCACTTTCGTTCGTCCAACTAATGCGCTGACAAAGTCCGCGCTGCATGAAGTACCTGAATCGCCATCTATTGTATTTTTGATCATCGCGTTCGGCTTGTTATTTTTAGGATTATCCAAAAAATTGTGAGTGAAGCCCGATTGGAAATTGGAGGGGGATATGTTGAATAGTAAGCAAATTATCAGATGTGAAGATATGGCACAGGATCGCGTCGAAGCTCCCCCTATGCAAGTGGAATCTACATCTAGGGATGAAATGACAAATGGTGGTGATGGCTTAGAACCGAATGAGCGGGTGACGCTCTCTATTCCACGAGCGGTTTTCCCCGCGGCGGTGCCTGAAGGAGCCGATCTGGATCACCCCTCACTATATTTCAACCGCGAGTTGGGCTGGCTCGATTTTAACTGGCGCGTGCTCTATTGGGCACTTGACGAGCGCGTACCATTGTTGGAGCGCGTCCGTTTCTTGGCTATCACTGCCAGTAATCTGGATGAATTTGTTCAAAAGCGCGTCGGTGGTCTAAAGCGTCAGGAAGCCGCGAATGTTCGCGAACTATCTCCTGACGGACGGACACCAACTGAACAGTTGGCATTGATTCGAGAAGCTATCATCTTGATGCACCAATCTATGAACGCGGTTTGGAAAGATAAACTCAAGCCAGCGTTACGCGAACAGGCAGGCATTGCTCTTTACAACTACGACGAACTGAATGCGGCGCAACAGCATGATTTACACAATTTCTTCCAGAATCAAATATATCCCATTCTGACACCGTTGGCAGTTGATCCCGGGCGCCCGTTTCCATTCATCTCCAACCTGAGTTTGTCCCTCGCGGTAATAACGCGCAATCCCAAGCAGGATACCACACACTTCGCGCGGTTGAAAGTGCCCGCGAATTTGGCGCGCTGGTTACCTGTGAAGCATCAGTTGGTGAACAGTGAAGTCAAAGGTTTTCTGCCAGTCGAACAATTGATCGCCCATCATATCAGCGAGCTGTTTTACGGAATGGAAATTGTTGGAGTGTATGCTTTTCGCGTCACGCGCAATGCCGACCTGCGCCGCGATGAGGAAGAGGCTGAAGACCTTTTATCGATGATCTCGGATGAATTGCGCGAACGCCGTTTCGCGCCCGTCGTCCGCGTGGAAGTAGAAAAGGGAATGCCGGAATACGTTCGCCGTATCCTAATGCGCGAACTAGGGTTGCGAGAAAAAGATATTTACGAGATAGATGGACTGCTGGATCTCAGCGATTGTTTTCAGATCGCGGACATTGATGTACCTCATTTGAAATTCACTCCGTGGGAACCAGTAGTTCCTCGAATCCTGATGCGTGAGCGCGAAAGTGAGGATACGCGAGACATTTTCAGCATAATTAGACAGGGGGATCTGTTGGTTTATCACCCTTATGATTCTTTCGCCGCGAGTGTACAACGACTTATCGAAGACGCCGCTGCTGATGAGCAGGTGCTGGCGATCAAACAGACTCTCTATCGCACATCTAGCGAGTCCCCCATCGTCAAGGCATTGATACGCGCCGCCGAGAGTGGTAAACAGGTCGCGGTGCTCGTAGAAGTAAAAGCGCGTTTTGATGAAGCAAATAATATCGAGTGGGGCGAGATGCTAGAGAACGCGGGGGTTCATGTCGCGTACGGATTAGTGGGATTGAAAACGCACACTAAATCAACGCTCATTGTGCGTAAGGAGGGCGATAGTCTGAGAACTTATTGCCATATCGGTACGGGCAATTACCACCCGCGCACGGCGCGGTTATACACTGATATTGGTCTATTGACCTGTTCGCCGATTTTGGGGCGCGATATAGTTAATCTGTTTCACTATTTGACCGGGTACGCTCCTGAGCAGCCGTATCAGAAGGCAATTGTCGCACCGCGCGATATGCGCGCAGAGTTTATTCGCTTGATTCGCCAGGAAATAAGGTTTCAAAGCGAATACGGCAACGGGCGCATCATCGCTAAGATGAACGCCTTAGATGATGTGGAGATGATTCAAGAATTGTACCGCGCTTCACAAGCGGGAGTGGGGATTGACTTGATTATTCGCGGTCACAGCCGGTTACGCCCGGGACTGGAAGGATACAGCGATAATATTCGCATCATCAGCATTCTGGGGCGGTTCTTGGAGCATGACCGAATTTTATATTTTCACAATAATGATGAACCATTGCTCTTCATCGGCAGCGCGGATTGGCGGCGGCGTAATCT
>CAZSIG010000279.1:0-5615 GCA_964606195.1 uncultured Anaerolineales bacterium | reverse complement strand
GCGGCGGCGCTGTATACGCGGCGACGAAAGAAATAAACTTGTCCAGCCTTCCGAAGTCTGGAAGACTTCGGAAGGCTGCTTAGTGTGAAAGGAAGGATAACATGATTATTCAAAAAAAGTGGGGATACCTTGTAATCGCGCTCGTATTACTATTCGGACTACTATCACTGAACGGCAAAATAATACAAGCGCAGAGCAACCGCGCCACCGCCCTGAACGCGGGACTATTATCATACAGCTACAGCTACGTAGACCAGAACCCCGCCGGCGCGTTTCGCCTCGATGAGGCTACGACTTTCGAAGTGCGCTTGCGCAACACCGGTACGGACACCTGGTATCGCGACCGCGCCACGGGCTGTAGCGTTCATCTAGGTACGGGCGAGCCGGGCGGCAGTGGAGATCACCGCGCCCAAGACCATACTAGCCCGTTCCACGAAGATGGCGCCGCCGGGTGGCTAGAAGGATTGGATACTAACGGTGTACCCTACGATGGGCGGCGCGTGCTGATGGTAGAAAATAGCGTCGCGCCCAACGACATCGCTACGTTCCGATTCGCAGTCAAAGTTCCCAATACCATCGGCGACGTCTACGAATATTGGACGCCGGTAGTGGAGGGCGCGGGCTGCGGCGACGCGGGGTGGCTGCCGAGCATAGGCTTGCATTTTCAAGCCACGGTTTTCCCCTTTCGCTACAGCTTCGTTAGTCGCGACCCCGCGTATGATTACTGGCATTCTCAACCGCAGAATTTCGAGATTGTGGTGCGTAATGAGGGTCCGGCGACCTGGTACAAAACTGTCCACACGAACAGCTACGCGGTGCATTTGGCAACCGGCGTTTACGGTGTACATAGCGATGCTAATCCCTACCGCGTCCAAGACCACGCCAGCCCTTTCTACACGGCAGGGGGGATAGGCTGGTGGACGGGCACGAGCGACAAAAATCGGATCGTGATGCAGGAGAACAGCGTCGCGCCGGGGCAGAACGCCCACTTTCGCTTCGCGGCAAGCGTACATACAGAAGCCGCGGCGTTCTGGGAATACTTCACGCCCATTGTGGAGGACTTAGACTGGATGGAGCACCAATCCAGCACGACGTTACGGATTAACAACAATCCCTATCGCGCCGAGGTACGTAGTCAGGACCCGCCCTATAGTTTCACCATGCAGCCGGGCTTGACCAAAAGCATCCAAATCAAGTTCGAGAACCGCGGCGTAAACAGCTGGCAACAAGATTCAACGCGGCTGGGTACCGTCGACCCCGATACCAACGCGGAAGATTACGTATCGCCCTTCGCCCATAGTTCCTGGATTAACGACCATCGCCCGGCAGCTCTCAGCGAGAGCGCGGTGGCGCCCGGCGCGGAGGGGACCTTCAGCTTTACCGTCCAAGCTCCGTTGTCCGGCAATACGTATAAACTGCGCGTGCGTCCCCTAGCTGAGTATGATTGGTGGATGGAAGAACAGGACATGGATGTGTCTTGGATTGTTTATATTCAAACCCCGACCCCGACGGACACCGACACCCCGACGCCGACGGACACTGATACTCCAACACCGACGGATACTGATACTCCGACCCCGACGGACACTGACACCCCAACGCCGACGGACACCGGCACTCCGACCCCGACGGACACTGACACGCCTACCCCCACGGATACTGGTACTCCAACGCCGACAGACACCGATACGCCCACGCCGACGGACACTGACACTCCCACCCCCACAATCACGCCTAGCCCCACGCCCGCAGGCGACGCCTACGAAGACGACGATGCCTGCGCCCGCGCTTCTACCCTCATCATCGCCGCGCCGCCGCAGCAGCACACTTTCCACGACTTCAACGATAACGATTGGGTCAAATTCACCGCCGCGCTCTCGCAGACCTACATCATCGAGGTGAATAATGTGGGACCGCAGGCGAATATCGTACTGAAGTTATTTGACGAGTGCGCCGCGCCGCCAGCGGAGGTAGATGACAACGCCTTCGGCAGAGGGGCGCGCATTACCTGGAACTGCCCGGAGACGGGGGAATACTACCTCCGCGTCACCAACCGCGATCCCGAGGCTTATGGCGCGGAGGCTTATTACGACCTCTCGGTGCGCATGGATACCGCGCCCCCCGCCGCGCCACAGGATTTCCATGCTACGCCGGGTGATGGCTTGATTACGTTAGCATGGCGCGCCAATACCGAGCGGGACGCCGTGGGCTATCGGCTCTACTACGGCACAATGGCGGGGGTCTATGATAATTCCATTTCCATCTCCGGACGCACTACCACGCACTATGAATTAGATGGACTGCAAAATGGACAACCGTATTATCTAACTCTCGTCGCGGTCGATTTCGCGGGATATGAAAGCGCGCGCAGCACAGAGGTCACCGCGACGCCGTTTCCCGAGGCGGACCAAACGATACCCACCATTGACATCTTGTTCCCTACAGCTAATGGAGTATATACTACGGTCATGTCCACTCTGCTCGTGACCGGTACCTGCACCGACGCGGGGGCTAACCTTAGCCATGCGCATCTGGGCAATGGCGCGAATGGGGAACAGGGCTGGGATTATACGCCCGAAGGAGGCGCGGCGAATTTCAACATTGGGGGAATTCCGCTGGAACTGGGCGATAATCAACTCACCGTTACCGTCTACGACGATGTGGGCAACCACGCGGCGGATACGCTCACCGTGCGCCGCGTCGCGGGGCAGGGCGTGGCGATCATCGTCGCGGGGCACGACGACGGCTACCGGCTACAAGAGAACATCTATTACTGCGCCAATCGCGCTTACCGCATCTTCCGCAAGGCGGGGTTCGCGGCGAATAATATCTATTACCTCAGCCCCACGGCGCAGGATGCGCATGGTAAAGATGGCGTAAGTGAGGTGAACGCCGACAGCACGCCGGACAATTTACAGGCGGCTATCACGACTTGGGCGCGGGAACGCCTCGGTCCGGAGGCGCCGTTTTATCTATACTTGATGGACCATGGGGAAGTGGATGCGCTCTGCGCGAATGATTGCGCGGAGGGGGGCTACGTCTGGGCGGACAAACTAGATGAGTGGCTGACGGACTTGGAGACCGCGACCGGCGTGGATGAAGTGAATGTCATCGTCGAGGCGTGCCACTCCGGCAGTTTCATCAATGGAGTGAAAGAGATATCCGCGCCGGGGCGCGTCGTCATCGCTTCAGCTACGGATGAAGAGTTGGCTTGGGCATCAACTTATGGTGCTCATTTCTCCGATGCCTTTTTCTCGAAATTGGAACGCGGCAGTAATTTGGGAGACAGTTTCACCATAGCGGTAACGGCAACGAACGGTATTCAACATCCCTGGCTAGACGACAACGGGAATGCCAGTCCCAACGACGCGGAAGACAAATTAGTCGCGCAGGGGCGGCGATTGCTGGCGAGCTTTGGCGGTGCGGGGCCGGAGGTCACGGCAGTGCAATGGCCCACGACATTGGCAGGCACGCTGCCGCTAACCGCGACGGTGGAAGAAAACGGGGAGGCAATCGCTCAAGTCTGGGCAGCAGTGTATCCCCCCTCGTGGACACTGCCAGACGCGCCGGAACATCAAATGCGCGCCGACGGCGCGGTCTATGTGGAGTTACAGCCAGCGGGTGACGGCATATACACCGGAGAATACAGCCCACTGAACGAAATGGGAGAATATCGCATCGTGCTCTGGGCGATGGAGGCGGACGGCACGCTCGCCGCGCCGCTGAAGCGGACGCTGGAGATTGGCATCACCCTGCCGGAGTACGACATCTATCTGCCGTTGGTGCTGAAGAACGCGTAAACGCGGTCAGGTGCCCAGCACTTCGGAAAGTGCCGGGCACCTGAAGAACTGTCTAAACCAGGCTTTCTCAAAATTTCGCAGTTCGTATAGTACGTCACCCTGAGCGCAGCGAAGGGTCTCGTTTGGGTTCAAAAATCGCGCCACTTGCCCCTTGAACATTAATTTGGACAAAAACAAGATGCTTCACTGCGTTCAGCATGACACTTTGATAATGTCCTACTGTCTACGCGCCCATCAGTTCTGCTAAGCCGACGAGGCGCACGCGGTCGTCACTTGCTGCCAATTCGCGTAGCTCAGTGGTGAAGGCACGCCCGAACAGGATATAGGTTATATCCCAATCCATATCGGGCGCGGCAGCCGCCCACGCGGCGCGGCGCGCCTGCAATTTGCGCAACACCGATACTCCTACTTTCTGGGTAGTCCATTTCGCTTCCCCCAGCAGCGCGCGGTGGCTCGCCTCATGCACCGCCACTACGTCAATCTCGTGGTTCTTGTCCCACCACCTGCCGACGCGCGCGGGGAAAAAGTCTAATGCTCCTTGCTGCGCTAATCGCCAGATGTGGGCGCGACAGGCGCTTTCCCACGCACCGCGCCCCACGAAAGCTTGCCAGCGCGGTTGCACATGGTCGCGTAACACCACCGCCGCGCCGCCGCGCTCCAACATGGGAATGTGGGGATAGACGAAGGTAAACCAGAACGCGAAAAAGGGGTCGGCGAAATGCCACCGGCTGCGTTTCTGGCGCGGCTGCGGCAAGGGACCTGTGGGAGTATCGCGGCGGATCAGTTGGATGCCATTGCTCAACACCGTCAGATAGCGATGCACGTCAGACGCGCTGTGTTTGCCAATCGCGCGCGCTATCGCCGTCGCGGCGCTATGCCCGGTGGCGATGGCGCGCAGGATGGCGTAGTAGGTGGCGGGTTCGCGCAGTTCCATCTCAGTGGATAACAGGGCGCGGGGTTCCTCGTACAGCGGCGCGCCCGGCTGCAAGATTTGCCGTTCTACGTTGACCATCACGCTGCGCCGCGCGTCGAGTTGCTCCAGATAGGCGGGGATGCCTCCCACCGCGGCGTAGCTCTCCAACTGCTGGCGCGCGTTGTATGCTGGTAGCATCTGCCCCGCGTCCCAGGGGGCTAACGGCTGCAAGAACCACTGCCCGGTACGCCGCCCATATAAGGGCGATCGATATTCCAGCACGTCGTGGCGCATAATGGAGAGATTGCTGCCGCTCAAGATGAGCATCAGCGACGTATGGCGCAGGGTTTGGTCCCAGACGCGTTGTAATATGGAGGGGATGCCCGCGTTGGCGCGAATTAGATAGGGGAATTCGTCGATCACGACGACGAGGCGGCGCGGCTGTGCCAGATGCCCCAAACGGGTGAAAATCGCTTCCCAAGTGTCGTAGGAGACCGAGCTGGCGAGGCCGGTTTCATATTCCAACACCGCGCTGGAGAACCGTTGGCGCAGCGCCGGTTCCGCGCCGAAATCGCCCACAAAGAAGATGTGTGGCTTATCGTTATAAGTGCAAAAGTGGTTCAGCAGCGTGGTTTTACCTGTCCGCCGCCGCCCGGTGAGGATAATCATCTCGGCGGGAGCGGCGCGGTAGTGCTCCTCCAGAAATTCTAGCTCGCGTTGGCGATTGATGAACATCGGCATTTGCCTCCCTCCTTGCTCAAGTAGTGACACGCGTGTATAATGTGTGTATGTCTGCATTATATGCCAAAAGGGCGTAAAGAGCAAGGTACTGTGGTTAGTTGGGGATGTTATCGGAATGCTAAAGCGCAGCTTTAGCACTCAAGAAACTAGAAATAGGAGGA
>CAZSIG010000278.1:3272-5616 GCA_964606195.1 uncultured Anaerolineales bacterium | reverse complement strand
GTTTCGTCGGGGTGCATAGTTTGGAACCCGGCGCGGGCGTTGACTTGCGTCAAGTAAAACGCGAATTTGGACGTGATCTCGTCTTAATCGGGAACATTGACGTCAACGTACTTTGTGCCGATGACCTCGACGCGGTGCGGTGTGAGGTAGACCGGTGCATCGAACAGGGTGCGCCGGGCGGTGGTTACATGATAGCCACCTGCAATAGTATTTTCGCGGGGATGAACCCCGTCGCGGTCGCGGAGATGTTTCGGTATGAGCGCGAGGTGGGGTTTTACTCCAAGTGACCGGAGTATTCATATGGAATTATTCATCAAAGCCTGCGCGGGTGCCGCCATCGTCATCATCATTCAACTGTTATCGCGCACGCGCAATTATTACATCGCGGGACTAGTTCCACTTTTCCCAACCTTTGGACTCATCTCGCATTACATCGTGGGAAACCAAAGAACGACGGGGGAATTGAAAGAGACCATCCTTTTTGGAATGTTCTCATTGGTGCCATATTTCTCATATCTAGCCGCGTTGTATCTGCTCATCGATAAATTCAGCCTGATAAGCTCCTTGTTAGGAGCTGTTATATTTTGGACAATTACTGCTACCGCGTTAGTTGTAATTTGGAACAAAATCTGGTAATATATTTTTATCTCGCGAGGGTAGTGTGTGCCAAATACTCGCGCTTTGAGCCCCCCCGGCTCGCGAGGTGCCGATTAGTGAAAAGGAGGGCTAGGGCTTTCTCAAAGTACAAACCGCGCTGCTCAAACCTCCCGCAGGTTTGATTTTCCTGACCAAATGTATCATTCTACAGCCGTAACCGCGCTGGCGCAAGGCTCTGGTGTCCTAACCTGCGGGACGCGGAGCGCGCCGACTTTTAGAAAGCCCTAAAGGGGGGCGCGGCGGTATGTAATCTAAAAACAACCGCGCGAGGAACCAACAGAGGTTAAGCTATGACTCATCAAAAATTGACTTCGCAAGAACTTGAGCGGATCCTTGCCGCACAGCCCGACGCTGAGAAAAATATCACTAACACATCAGAGATCCCCTTCGTTCGCCAATTGATATCCATTGACCGCGCCCTATTAAGCCAACTGATGACCGAGCAAAACTATAGGCGCGGTGAAGTGGTCTTCGTGGAGGGGGACATCGGCGACGCGGCTTATCTGATCTGGTCTGGTCAAGTGGCAGTAGTGAAGGGGGATTTTCGTTCGCCCACCATTCTCGGTTATCGCGGCTCGGGCGAGATTATCGGCGAGATGGCGTTGATAGAGAATTTACCGCGCTCCGCCTCCATTATCGCGATAGATAAGGCGCGGCTGCTGCGAATAAGCAGTGATAACTTTCACAAACTGCTGGACGAGGTACCCTCCGTCGGCATGGACATTATGCGGGGCTTGAGCAGCCAACTTCGCGTCGCTAACAAAAACCTCAGCGCGGACGCCCAAACCGAGCGACAATTGCTCGAACAGATCACCGAACTGCGTACCGAAAAACAGCAACTGGAGGAACTCCAACGGGTGCGCCAGGAGACCAGCGATCTGATCATCCACGACCTGCGCAATCCCCTGTTCATGATCAGCGTTTCCCTCAATATGCTGGAGATAACCCTATCCGAAGACGCGCTGGCGGACAACCGCGAGGTTCTGGATAGCGCGAACTCAGCCTGTCGACGTATGCAATATCTGATTGAGTCCCTGCTAGACATCGCCAGGCTGGAAAATGGGCAGGTTCAGCTAAGATTGAGCATCATAAAACTCCAAAACGTGATCGATAACATCGCCGATAAAATGGCGCTCTCGCTGAAAACGGCTGACGTCGTGCTCCGCACCGCGGTTCCTGATAACTTGCCCTCCATTCTTGCCGATGAAGAACGTATTGACCGCGTGATAACCAATCTGCTGGACAACGCGATAAAATATACCCCCAAGGAGGGCGAGATCACCGTAACCGCCGCGCTGCACGATGATCGCGTGATGATATGTGTATCGGACACGGGTCCGGGCATCCCTCCCGAAGACCGCGAGCGGATCTTCGAGAGATTCGCGCAGGGTTCGCGCCGCGATAATAAGAAGCGCGGTTTTGGATTGGGGTTAGCCTACTGTCGTCTGGCGGTAGAGGCACACGGTGGGCGCATCTGGGTCGAGCCGGGCGAGAATAGTGTTGGCAGTTGTTTTTATTTCACATTGCCCACAAAGCCGAATATCGCGTTATTGCAGCGTAATTCGTGAAATAAATTTGCGTGTTGGGGGGCAAACACGCAGGTTTGCCCCTACAAACGGCGTATCTGCGTGCGGGGGCGAACCTGTGTTGGGGCGAACCTATGTGTTCGCCCGCATATTCGCGGGCT
>CAZSIG010000278.1:0-3172 GCA_964606195.1 uncultured Anaerolineales bacterium | reverse complement strand
GTGGGGGCGAACCTATGTTGGGGCGAACCTATGTGTTCGCCCGCATATTCGCGGGCAACCACGCAGGGGGCAAACACGCAGATTTGCCCCTACTGATGAAAGGATTGAATTATGTCAACAAAACCACCGAATGATCCGAAAGAACTGTTATTAGAAACCGCGCCGCGCCAACAATCATTTTTAGGCAAACACTGGCAGAAACTAATCGCGCTGGCGTTCTGGCTAATCCTCGTCGGCGGGCACTTGTGGTATATTCGCCAAAATGGCTTATCGCCGCTGCAAGCCGCGCAGTTGATGATCGACGTACTTCAGGGCAAAACTTACGGTCCACTTATCTACATCATGGTCTATGCCCTGCGCCCGCTGATATTCTTCTCCGCGACGATCTTGACCCTCGCGGGCGGCTTCATTTTCGGTCCATTTTGGGGCGTGATCTACGTCGTCATCGGGAGCAACGCGTCGGCGATGGTCGCGTACCTCGTCGGGCGCTATTTCGGACAGGGAATGATCGACCCCGAAAAGTCTGAAGGGGTGATTCAAAACTACGCGCAGCGAATGCGCCGCAACAGTTTCGAGACGGTGCTGATCATGCGTTTCGTTTTCCTGCCCTACGATCTGGTCAATTATCTATCTGGGCTGCTACAAATCGAGTGGAAATCGTTCATCCTCGCGACCATCTTAGGCTCGATTCCCGGCACCATCTCCTTCGTGCTCTTTGGCGCGTCAATAGAGGGCAATTTCACCGGCGCGGCGCCGAGCCTTAATCCCACAGTGTTAGGGATCGCCGCGCTGATGTTCGTCGCCAGTCTGGTGTTATCGCGCTATTTCAAACGCCGCGAAGGGAGTGATACGTAAAACGTGAAAATAATTACAAATCTACTGTTAAGCATTTTGTTGTTGGCGCAATTCCCCGCGCCCTGTAGCCGCACCCTTGACGGGTGTGGTTATTGCGCAGGTGTAAAGCCTGCGCCTACAGCGACGACGGTATTCACCTACACCGTCATCAATACCTATCCCCACGACCGCGCCGCGTTCACGCAGGGCTTGGTCTACGAGGATGGCATTTTCTACGAAGGCACCGGATTGTGGGGCGAATCGACCCTGCGCAAGGTGACCATTGAGACGGGGGAAGTGGTGAAACAACACGATCTGCGCCCTGAATTCTTTGGAGAAGGCATTGTTGTTTATGATGACAAGATAATCCAACTGACTTGGCGTCCTGTCAATTCCCAAGAAGAGACTCAAGGGTTCGTTTATGACAAAGAGAGCTTCGAGCTATTGCAGCAGTTCAGCTATTCCACCGAAGGCTGGGGCATCACATACGATGGCGCGAAGTTAATCATGAGTGACGGCACCGCGACGTTATATTTTTGGGATCCCGAAACGCTGGAGGAAATCGGCTCCGTTCAGGTTCACGATGATAACGGTCCCGTGGTCAGATTGAACGAATTGGAATACATTCGCGGCGAAGTCTACGCCAATGTTTGGCAGACCGACCGCATCGCGCGCATCGACCCGCAGACCGGGCGCGTCATCGCGTGGATAGACTTGACCGGCTTGTTGAGCGCGGAGGACCGCGATCCGCCAGTCGATGTGCTGAACGGCATCGCCTACGACGCGGAAAATGATCGCCTGTTCGTAACCGGCAAATTATGGCCTAAGGTTTTCGAGATAAAACTGGAATACATGATTTACCTGCCGCTGATATTGAAGTAGCAGAGTTAGGACTTACGCACGCGCTTTAACAAAAAAACGCGGTATGGTTTGCTTATTACCATACCGCGTAGTGAATGTTATCGAAATGGGCGATACAGGACTCGAACCTGTGGCCTTTTGGGTGTAAACCAAACGCTCTAACCAACTGAGCTAACCGCCCTCACGTTTACGGATAGGCATTTTATCATATATGGACATTTCGCGCAAGTTTATTGTAGGGGTACTGGTTTAGTTGAGTTGGATATAGATCACGAATACCACGAATGACCAAATTACGCGAATTTTTCTCTTTTATTATTCGGGCTATTCGTAAATTCGCGACATTCGTGATTAAATCGCGGTGGTTTATCCGAAATCCAATAGAACTGAACCAGTGCCATTGTAGGTAATAGTTACGATATTTATTGCAGTTAGATGGAGTATAAATTATGAGAATAGCGATAACCGGTGCGCAGGGACAACTGGGCGTTGCCCTACAGCACCTTTTGACCGCGCATGAATTGTTATTGATGGATCTGCCCACTCACGACATCGCGGCGCGGGCGATAATCCCTACGGTGGTCGATTTCGCGCCCGAAGTGGTGATTAACTGCGCGGCGTACACCAACGTAGATAATTGTGAGTTGAACCCCGAAGATGCTTACCGCGTCAACGCCATCGGCGTGCAAAATCTCGCCCTGGCTTGCCAAAAATGCGACGCCGCGCTGGTGCACGTTTCCACCGACTACGTCTTCGCGGGTGATCAGCGTGAACCGTATTGGGAATTCGATCAGCCGCGCCCGATTAGCGTCTATGGCGCGTCGAAATTGGCGGGCGAGTGGTACGCGCAGACTTTGTTGCGAAAATTCTACATCGCGCGCACCGCGTGGCTCTACAGCCGCACTGGAAAGAACTTCCTAAAGACGGTGTTGCGCCTGGCGCGAGAGAAGGGCGAACTTTCGATGGTCACAAACGAAGTCGGTTCCCCCACCTACGCGCCGGACTTGGCGGCTGCGCTGGTGCAATTGATGCAAACAGGGCAGTATGGCATCTACCACCTGACCAATTCGGGACACTGTTCGCGCTACGAGTTCGCCGCGGAGATTTTACGGCAAGGTGAATACGAGCATGTGCCGCTGCACCCGATTGACAACTATCCGCGCCCGGCGCGCCCCCCAGCATACTGCGTATTGCGTAATTTCTGCGCGGCAGAGTGGGGGATTACGCTGCGTAGCTGGCAAGAGGGGCTGGCGGCATATTTTGGCGGGGGAGACTAGAGTAGCGCTTACATGAGGGCGAAATAATTTGGATCAACGCAGATTCGTGGGGTAAACGGTGGTGAGTGCGGTCAGCCGCGAAGTGCAAAATACCCGCGTAGGGCGGCTTTCTTAGCCGCCGCTCCAAATCATCGGAAAAAACGGCAGGTATGGAAACCTGCCCTACCCCACGAATCCGCGTAGAGCCAATAATTTTACCG
>CAZSIG010000277.1:0-5638 GCA_964606195.1 uncultured Anaerolineales bacterium | reverse complement strand
GTCATCGAACGCGATAGTAATTGGGGCGGAGTCGCCGACGCCTATATCTGGGAAGCCGCGCCGGATTACACGGGCAATTCCAGCAAACTATACACCGGCATCGTCGGCGATGGCAGAAAGCGCGCCCTATTGCACTTCGACCTACACGCGCTCCCCGCCGACGCGTATATCCACCACGCCGCGCTGTCGCTCTATCGCCTGGACGACGACGGCGACCGCACGATCAACGTGCATCGCATCACGCGCTCGTGGGATGAGACGGCGGTGACGTGGCGCAACTTCGGCGAGAACTACGTCACCGAACCCACGGCGTGGTTCATTGCGCCGAGCAGCGGACGGCATACGGCAGACGTAACCGCGCTGGTGCAGCGCTGGGTATCTGGCATGTTCGAGAACTACGGCATGTTATTAGATGACCCCACCACCATCGCGGGCGCGAACGAGCAGTTTGCCAGCAGCGAGATAGACTACGAGAATAAACGCCCGCGTCTGGAGATTTGTTACACTTCAGGCGAACTCCCCACGCCCCCGCCAGTTACACCACATCCCACAATCACTCCGCCCCCCGCGGAGTATCCGGTCATCGTTATGGCAGGGACGGTCATCACCGCGCCGGTTAACGGTTGCGGCATCACGTACAAACTCGCGCAGACGGGCATGTTCATCGCGGCTTATGAGCAAGACATAGACCTCAGCAGTTACGTTGGGCAGCAGGTACGCGTTGAAGGACAATTGACGCCGGTAGAATACTGCATGGTACTTAATGTGCACAGCATCGAACCGCTCGAATTCCCGCCCGACGTACCAACGCCGCTCCCCTCACCGATTTGCAGCGGGCATCCGCTGATTATCCAGCGCGGCACACATGGTAACGTCAATGACGCGTATATCTGGGAGGCTTCGCCAAACGGCAACGGCAATTCCGGCTCGCTCTACGCGGGTTTGGTCGGCGCGGGATTGAAGCGCGCCCTGCTACGATTCGATTTGAGCGAGGTGCCGATGAACGCGACGCTGGAAAGCGCAGCACTGATACTTTACCAACATGGCGGCGCGCCCGCGCCCATCAATCTGCACTACATCAAAGCCGCGTGGGAGGAGAGCGAGGTCACGTGGAACAGTTTCGCCGCCGCGTATGAGCCGACTGTCGCGAGTGAGTTCACAACCGCCGGGGCGGGTTGGCAATTGGCGGACGTGACGAACATGGTCGCCGCGTGGATAGATGGGACGCGCCCCAACTGGGGTATGTTGCTCGACGGTCCCGCAGAGAGTTACGCCAATTTCTACAGTAGTGAGGTTGATATGACTTTCAAGCGTCCGCTGCTCGCGCTCTGCTACCAAAGCGACGCGCCACCGCCCACACCCACCCCGATGCCCGCAGTCAACGCCGATCTGCATCCGCTCGTCCTCGACGCCCCGTTGGAGTTCGCGAATACTGGCGTGCAAATGGTGTTCAACTCTGGTGATACGAACGCGCAGGTGAGCGTCGTCTCGGTCGGCGCAGAACCGCCGCACACGCCGCCGCCCGGCGCGAACGCGCTCGGCGTCTACTGGCATCTCGATACCGACGCAGAGGCGCCGTTCAACGCGACGATTACGCTGCAATATCCCGACGCGCCCGGCTTCGATGAGACGCTGCTCCGCGTCTATCGCTGGCACGACGGCGAGTGGATAGAGCACACCGATTTCGAGATAGACCCCGCGACGAACACCGTCACGCTGCATAACGTGACCGGCTTCTCCGACTGGAGCCTGTTCGCGACGCCCGCGCAGGCGACGCCGACGCTGACGTTCGGCGGCGCGGTGCTGGCGATGGCGGGCATGGCGTGGTTGTTGTTCAGACAATCGCGGCACAGAGCATAATTATCAAGCCCCCCGCGAGTTTTGTACTCGCGGGGGGCTTTTTGTTTTAACGGACATTGAAAGAGACTTCCGAAGTCTTGGAGACTTCGGAAGTCTGAAAATTCCGTAAGTTTTGATTATCAACAAAAACGGCAAGTAAGGAAACCTGCCCTACCCCACAAATTTGAGTAAGACTCTCTAATTCCCCTAATTGTAGTGGAAGCGACAGGATATTATGGTTAGTTCCGTCTCTGTTACACTATAGACCAGCCGGTGCTCATTGTCAATCCGCCGCGACCAACATCCTGATAAGTCGCCTTTGAGCGGCTCCGGTTTGCCTAGCCCCTTAAAGGGGGTACGCAGAGTGTCTTTTATCAGCTTGTTGACGCGTTTCAACAATCTGGGGTTTTTCGCCTGAAACCATAGGTAATCTTGCCAGGCTGATTCTGTAAAGGCGAGTTTCATGCTTCAATGAGACTCCGTTCTACAGTTTTTCCGGTCTTAGCTTCCCAGATTGACTGTCGCAAGTGTGCCGCGTTCGCGGGATTGGATAGCAAATATAATGTCTCTTTCCAGGAGTTAAATTCATCGAGGGATATGACTACAACTTGTTTACCCTTGTCTGTGCGTATTATAGTAGGCTCCACATCGGAGAGAACCGAATCGATCAGTTGCTCTAAACTATGTTGAATTTCTTTTAACATTACAGTACGCATAAAATTTCCTCCATTATTCACTCGCGTATAGCGCGCTTGATTTCCTCCTGATGGTCTGACTGTACAGTCATTATACCACATCTGCAACTACCCACAAAAAAAGAGAAATGCCAAAGTCAGCTTCACCACTTGACACGCGGCGAAAACCATGCTACAATATCCGAAGTTTAGAATATCTGATATTTAATACCGCGACATCTTCATAATACTAAGGAGAACATTATGAGTCCGCAGTTTCAATTTCTAAATGATGATCAACGCCGCGCTATTGCCTCCGCGGTATTTGAGTTATTAGAGCAAGTGGGCGTAAAACTGACCGAACCAACGGCGCGTGAACTGCTACACGGCGCGGGGGCGCACATCGCCGACGACCGCGTGCGTATTCCCGCGTCGTTAGTTGAAGAAGCGATTGAATTCGCGCCATCCAGCATTGCGATCCACACCCGCACAGGCGAACTCGCGATGCAATTGGAAGGACAAAACTACTACTTCGGCGCGCACACCGACGCGCCTGACATCCTCGATCCGCTCACGCATGAGCGGCGGCAGTGCCGCGACGCGGACGTGTGCCGCAACGCCGCGCTTATCGACGCCCTGCCCAACATCAGCTACACCACCGCGTCAGGACTGATCGCGGACTGTCCGCCGGCAGTTGCCGATATAACCGCGTTGGCGCGGTGTCTCGAACACTCGCCCAAGCCGGTGCTGACGATGCCGGTGACGCCGCGCGCGTTGGCAAATAGCCACGAAATGGCGGCGTCGGCGGTCGGGAGCCGCGACGCGCTGCGTGCGAAACCCAGCCTTATCGTCTACGCGGAGCCGATTCCCCCACTGGCGCACCCTGACGAATCAATTGAGAAATTGCTCTACTGTGCGGAGCACGAGATTCCGCTGGTCTATATCCCCTACGCCGCGATGGGCGGCACCGCGCCGCTCAGTCCCGCGGGGATTATCGTGCAGATTTGCGCGGAATCGTTGAGCGGGCTGGTGGTACACCAACTCAAACGTCGCGGCGCGCCTTACATCTTCGGCGGCATGGCTTCGGTGATGGATATGCAAACGACCATCTTTTCCTACGGCGCGCCGGAGTTCCAGCGCGGCAACACACTTTTGGCGGAGATGGCGCACTATTTCGGGCTGCCGAATTTCGGCACCGCGGGCACGAGTGATGCGCAGACCTTCGATGGGCAGGCGATGCTCGAAGCTACTTCGTCTTGTATGTTAGCCGCGCTCTCCGGCGCGAACCTAATTCACGATGTTGGCTTACTTGGCAGCGCGACGGTGGTCATGCCGGAGATGATTGTGACGACGAACGAGATTATCAGCATGGTACGCCGAATGTTGAACGACGTGTCGGTCGACGCGGAGTCCCTCGCGCTCGATGTCATTGCAGAGGTTGGTCCCGAGGGCGAATATGTCACACATGACCACACGCTTGCTCATTTTCGCGATATCTGGTATCCTGAATTGTTGTATCGCGGCGGCGACAAGGTGTGGGGCACTTCGGAGCAGTTGACCTTTGAGCAGCGGGTGAACGCGTGCACGCGAGAATTGTTGGAGAAACATGAACCGCGCCGCTTGCCGCGTGAAGTGGTTGAGAATATCGCGGCGATTATCGCGCGGGCGGCGGAGTAGGACACACTTTGACCGTCTGTAAAAAGAGAGGAGGCGAACCACAAAAAACTCAGTTACGGGCAATAGTTTTGACTTTAGGTAAAAACAACAGGAGGATAAAAAGATGGAAAGTCGGTTATTGAACACTGTATTGATTATATCGTTATTGCTCGCGGTGATGCCATTCACAATCTACGCCGCGCCGTTAAGTCAGACGGGAACGGAATACACCGTGCAGGCAGACGACAATTTGTGGAAGTTGGCAGAAAAGTATTGGGGCAACGGCGCGCTTTATCCCAGCATCGTCGCGGCGACGAACGAGCAACACGCCGCTGACGACAGTTTCGCCTACATCGAAAACCCATCGCTCATTCAAATCGGCTGGAAGCTGTACGTACCGGAGGAAGCCCCCGCGCAGATGCCCGCTGCCGCCGCGCCAGCCGCGGTGCCCGAGATTCAGGCGACCGAAGCGGACATCATCGTGGACGGGTTGCTCTATCCCGAAGCGCCGTATTGGGCGCCGGTGGATAACAAACTCTATTTCGTGGAGTGGAGCGGGGACAAGATCTGGATGCTGGAGGATGGCGAACCGCAAGTCTTCTACGAGACCGCGGCGGGCGCGGGTCCCTGCGGTATGGCGCAGGACGCGGAGGGCAATATGTGGGTGGCGATGTATTCCTCGTTACAGATGGTCAAGCTAAGTCCTGCGGGCGAGGTGCTACAGGTGATCGACAATTACGAGGGCGCGCCGTTCAAGGGACCGAACGACGTAGCAATCGACGCGAACGGCGGCATCTACTTCACCGATTCGGGCGATTTCGGCGACGATTGGACGATCGGTCGCGCCGCGGGGGCGTTGTACTACATCACCCCGACAGACGAGTTGTGGCAGGTGGACAAAGACTTGCACTATCCGAACGGTATCTCGATTTCGGCAGACGGACAGTGCTTGTATGTAGACGAACACCGCCAGAACCGCGTACTAAAGTATACCATCAACGCGGACGGGACGGTGACGGACAAGAGTGTGTTCTTCGAGCCGGATGACGTATATTTGGGCGACGCGGAGTACAATTATGAGTTGGGGCCCGACGGCATGTGGCGCGATAGTCAAGGCAACCTTTGGGTCGCGCACTACGGCGGCGGCAAGGTGATGGTCGTCAGCCCCGCGGGCAAGCTGATTAAGAAGGTGATGATCCCGAAAGGCATCTATCCCACCAATACCACGCTCAACCCCGCGGAGGATACGCTGTACGTCACCGAAGGCGGCGAGGGCTTATTGTATCGTATTGGTTTGTAGCAACTATACGACTTACTCAACTTCATCATAATTTTACTGCCGAGAGCGCGGAGAACGCCGAGTTTTCTAGTTAATTGTTTAGCATACCGCGAACATGACTTTCAATGAATGTTTACGACCATTTATGCTAGTAAAAAAGATTTTCTTTTGGCTTTTCTCCGCGTCCTCA
>CAZSIG010000276.1:0-5650 GCA_964606195.1 uncultured Anaerolineales bacterium | reverse complement strand
TACGCGAATTGTTGGAAAAATCGTATGGGGATACGGTGGAAGAACGCGAAATAGGTGGAGAGCAGTTCGATTGTATTATTTCTAACGGGCAACATATCTTGGTGGAGATAACCGCGAGCGCGAAAAAGAATATTCTGGAGAGATTACAACGCAAACGCCAGTTGTATATTGCCGAAATGGGAGTAACTCCGGCGCGTTTTATTCTGGCAGTTGGCTCGATACATAGTCGACGAGCGGCAGAATTGCGCGCTGCTGGATTTGAAGTAATAGAACCAGAGGAAGATTAAGGAGGAAAAGATGCCACAAAACGCTGAAAAGATACGCGTAGGCTTAGTCACCGATGTAGGACGGATCGACGATGGCACGTTTAACCAATATGCCTATGAAGGCATGACGCGTGCTGTCGAAGAATTGGGCTTGGAAAGCACCTACATCGAGACCAAGCGTCAGCGCGATGGACAAAACAATATAGAGAAGCTAATCGCGAATGGGTACAATCTCATCATCACCATCGGCGCGATTTTAGGAGAAGTTACCGAGAAGGTAGCGAATCAAAACCCGGACGTGAAATTCATCACCGTAGACTATGCTCCGCATCCGACGAAAGAGAATATCATGGCAGTCGTCTTTGCCGAGGATCAGGCGGGGTATCTGGCGGGCGCGTTGGCGGGCATGATAACCAAAACCGGCAAGGTCGGCGCGGTAGGGGGCATGGAAATACCGCCAGTGCTCAAGTTTTGTCGCGGCTTCGAGCGCGGCGCGAAGCACGTCAACGCCGAGGTAGAGGTACTGAGCACTTACATCGACAGTTTCACTGACCCCGAACGGGGCAAAGCCGCGGCGCGGTCTTTCCTGCATCAGGACGTGGACGTCATCTTCGGCGCGGGCGGGCAGACCGGCAGCGGCGCGATCATGGGCGCGGCGGAGCAGGGCGCGTGGGTCATCGGCGTAGACCAAGATGAGTGGGTGACAACTTTCGAGAAGGGACAGGAGCCGGGCGCGAATAAATTGTTATCCAGCGCGACTAAGCGCGTCGATACCGCGGTCTATAACGCCCTTAAACGCGCCGCGTCAGGCGAGTTCAAGGGGCAGACGATAACGTTTGACATCAAAGATGACGGCGTAGCTCTAGCCGATTTCCACGACGCGGACGCGGAGATCACCGAAGTGGAGCGGGGAAAACTGCGCGAGATAACTCTCGCGCTCAAAGAGGGGGAACTGACCACCGGCATCTTGCCCACAGGGGAGTTCGAACAGGAGAAGGGCATCCTCGCCGCGATTCGGCAGTTCAATTGGGTAGAAGTGATTATCCCCTTGCTCGCGGTATTTACCGCGCTGGTCATTGGCGCCGTAGTAATTTGGGGAACGCGCTGGGTAGAGTTGCCGGCGGAAATGAGCCTTGGCGAAAAGATTATCGATTGCCTCAAGTTCGTATTCGCCGCGTACGAGGGGTTGTTCATGGGCGCGTTCGGCACGCGCACCAATTTCGCCAATACCCTTATCAATACTACTCCCTACGTCTTCTCGGGGTTGGCAGTGGCTATCGGCTTCCAGTGCGGCTTGTTCAACATTGGTGCTGAGGGTCAGTTGTACATTGGGGCGTTAGCCGCGACGTTGGTAGGCTACACCCTTCAAGGATTACCCATTGTTATTCACCTACCGCTGACTATCATCGTCGGCATTCTCGCTGGAGCATTATGGGGCGCGGTACCCGGCTTTTTGAAGGCGACCACCGGCGCGCACGAGGTCATCAACACTATTATGATGAACTACATCGCGCTTAGAACCGTAGATTTTTTGGTGAAGGGGCCGATGCGCGACACGACAGCGTCACTTGACCGTACGCCGTATGTGGCAGAGAGCGCGCGCATTCCCGTGCTGTGGAATGAGGTCACGTGGGCTTTCCCGCTGGCTATCGCGACCGTGATTTTCATCTGGTGGTTACTATACAAGACTACTATCGGTTTCGAGATTCGCACCGTCGGGGCTAATCCCACCGCGGCAAAATACGCGGGCATGAACGTCAATTGGAACTTCGTGCTGGCGATGGGTATCTCCGGCGCGCTCGCGGCGCTAGCCGGCATCAGCGTGGTGATTGGGCGCACCAGCGAATACAGTCTCAAAGCCGCGTTCTCTTCCGGCTTAGGTTTTGACAGCATCGCGGTCGCGTTGTTGGCGAAGAGTAATCCCATCGGGGTATTCCCCGCCGCGTTTCTGTGGGGGGCGTTACGCAACGGCGCGGGACTGATGCAGGTACGTGCCCCCGGTATCTCGGTTGACCTCATCAGTATCGTACAGGGATTGGTCATCATGTTCGTCGCGGCGGACGAAATTGTGCGGTGGCTATATCGTATCAAAGCGGAGCGTAAAGCTGAGGCAATCTTCACGCGCGGCTGGGGTGGCTAAGCGAACTTGCCTATTTTCATAAGGAGGGAATTATGACTGCAACTACTCAAGAAGTGGTAATAAAGAAATTTTGGACGCGTGGGCGGGTGTTTGGGGCAGTTTATCTATTGTTGGGGTTAATTACGCTGTTCTTCACCTTCACACGCATAGAGAGCGGCGCGATTTCCAAGTTCGGTTTGGGGATTATCGGTAAACCCCCGGCGATAAAAATACCCATCCCCGCGCAGCCCACGTTAATCGTATTGGGACTCATTTTAACCGCTACCGGCATATACTCGATATGGAAAAGGCTAGGAGACCGCGTTGAGAATACCTTGCTTGGAATAAACTTCTTCGTATTACTCCTCGCCATTCTGACCGGGCTTACGGTGGGGACGAGTATGGATGTGGTGGGATTGCTGAAAGATAGTATTCGGCTCGCGACGCCAATCGCATTGGGTGCGCTGGCGGGGCTGATGTGCGAACGGAGCGGCATCGTCAATGTCGGTATCGAGGGCATGATGCTGACCGCCGCGTGTATGGGATACGCGGCTTCGCTCTATTCGCAAAATATGTGGTTCGCGCTCTTCATCGCGATACTATCAGGTATGCTAATCGCCGCGTTGCACGCGGTGCTATCAATTCGTTTCATGGTTGACCAGGTTATCAGCGGTATGGTTATCAATATCCTCGCGGTCGGCGTCACCGGTTACGTGCGCAAGGCGTTCTTACTGGGCAAAACCTTCAGCGCGGCGCCGCTGTTTCCCTACGTATTCCAAAATACGCCGCTGTGGGATATTCCGATTATCGGCCCCATATTATTCCAACATCAGCCGATGGTCTATGCCATGTTCATCTTAATCGCGCTGCTCTATTTCATGCTCTTCTACACACCTTGGGGCTTGCGCACGCGAGCGGTCGGGGAGCACCCCCGCGCCGCGGATACTCTGGGCGTCAACGTTTTCCTCACGCGCTATGTCAACGTCATCCTCGCGGGCGCGATTGCGGGCTTGGGAGGCGCGTGGTTTTCCTTAGAGACGGTCGGTAACTTCGATGATATGATGACGAACGGTAAGGGCTTTATCGCGCTGGCGGCGTTGATTTTCGGCAATTGGAATCCCATCGGCGCGTCGTTGGGGGCATGGCTGTTCGGTTTTGCCGACGCGCTCGCCTTCAAGCTGCAAATTTTGGACATCCAAATCCCTTATCAATTCATCAACATGACTCCCTATGTGTTGACGATGATTGCCCTCGCGGGGGTTATCGGCAAGACCTATCCGCCCGCGGCGGTAGGTGTGCCGTATGAGAAGCAGTAGCGTAAAACGTGATGTGTAAAACGTAAAAAGAGTGGGTACGCGGAGCAAAACCGTGTACCCGTTTTTTAGTTGAGCGATCAGCTATTAACATTCAGCACTTGGCTTGCAGACATAAGACTTACTCAAGTTCAGCATAATTTTACCGCCGAGCACGCGGAGAACGCGGAGGCTTGAAAGTAGGGTTCTATTTGCATAGCGCAAACGACTTTTAATGAATGTTGATGCGCGCCTATTGAGCGCGAAAGTCTTTTCTTTTCTCCGCGTCCTCGGCGCTCTCTGCAGTTAGTTATAGTGCGATTTTGCATAAGTCCTAAGACAAAAGCTGATCGCTGACAGCTTATAGCTGATAGCTACGAAATTCCCTAAATGCCGCGATATATGTTATAATTGCCCGAATATTATGCACACAACGAGGGAGGAACATGATAGAACTTAATAGATTGCAAGAACAACGGCAAAAGAAAATGGAGCAGGCGCGCGAGCGCGGTATCGATCCGTTTCCGGTCAAGTACGAACGCACGCATACCAACGCGGCGGCGATCGCGGAATTTGAGGCGCAGGAGGCTACCCCTGAACTCATCCCCGGTGGCAAGGAATATCGGCTCGCGGGGCGTATTCGCGCCTGGCGCGATATGGGCAAGTCGCAGTTCGTCGATATTTACGACGCCAGCGGGAAGATTCAACTGCTGATTCACCCGAAGGGTGTTTCGGAGGAGCAATACACACACTTTCGCGAGGACTTCGACCTCGGCGATTTCATCGGCGTCGCGGGAGAATTGTTTCGGACGCGCATGGGCGAGGTGACGCTCAAGGTACGCGAGTTGCGAATATTGGCTAAGGCGATAAATCCGCTGCCGGAGAAATGGCACGGGCTGACCGCGGTCGAGCAGCGCTACCGCCAGCGGCACGTCGATTTGATCGTGAACGAGGAGGCGCGGCGCATCTTCGTCGCGCGGTCGCGCATCGTCACCGCGATGCGAAAGTATCTCGACGCGCAGGGCTTTTTGGAGGTGGAGACGCCCGTTTTGCAGCCGCTTTACGGCGGCGCGGAGGCGAATCCTTTCATCACGCATCACAATCAACTGCACCGCGACCTCTATTTGCGTATCTCCGATGAGCTATATCTCAAGCGGCTGATTATCGGCGACTTGGAAAAGGTGTACGAAATCGGGCACGACTTTCGCAACGAGGGGGTGTCGCGCAAGCATAACCCGGAGTTCACGCAGATGGAGTGCTACGAGGCTTACGCGGATTACCACAAGGTCATGGAGACGGCGGAGAATATGGTGGCGTTCATCGCGCAGGAGGTCTTCGGCACGATGCAGGTCGAGTTTCAGGGGAACGTGATCGATTATACCCCCCCGTGGCGGCGCATCACGCTGCGCGACGCGATTAAAGAATACGCCGCGGGGATTGACATTGAGGAATATACCGAATTGGAGAGTTTACAGGCGCGGGCTAAAGAGTTGGGATTGGAGATGGATCCGAAGCCGACTTGGGGCAAGCAGGTCGATGAGTTGTTGGGCACTTACGCGGAGCCGCAACTGATCCAGCCGACTTTCGTGATCGATTATCCGATCGAGATTTCGCCACTGGCGAAGAAAAAGCCGGGCGCGGAGCATCTAGTCGAGCGGTTCGAGATATTCATCGGCGGCATCGAGACCGGCAACGCCTTCAGCGAGTTGAACGATCCGTTCGACCAGATGGCGCGGTTTGAGTTGATGGGGCGCAACAAGGAGGCGGGCGACGAGGAGGCGCATCCAATGGACGAGGATTTCATCATGACGATGATGCAGGGGATGCCGCCTACCGGCGGGCTGGGCATCGGCGTCGACCGCCTGACGATGTTGATGACTAATCAAACCTCAATTCGCGAGGTGATCCTGTTCCCGCAACTGCGCGAACAGGAGTAGCGAAGAACGGGGCAACGCGGCTTCGCGGGTAAACAG
>CAZSIG010000275.1:0-5680 GCA_964606195.1 uncultured Anaerolineales bacterium | reverse complement strand
CCAACATAGCTCTTGAGGTAGCTCATCATACAACACCGTACGCGGCGCGGGATTACCGCTGGTGTTCGTGACGAGAATAGTGTAAGTGATATAATCGCCTATCTGAACGCGGTCGGGAGACGCGGTTTTGGCGATGGCGAGCGATATTTCAGAGCTGACGGTGATGGCGTTTTGCGTCGCGGTGTAGTTTTCGTTATATGCGAGCGCGGCGCGGTTGGTGATGGTTGTGCCATTCTCTAAAGTGAACCAGGGACGCGCGATTAGTTGCAAATTATATACTGTCGCGGTGGGAATATCTCCCACGTCACAGACTATGCGATGCAGTGTGCTGAAATAAGTACAATCGGTGGGGGCGTTCGTCAGCGATACTGCGTAGGGAAGGTGGTCGGTTAGCACCACGTTGTGGAGCGCCGCGCCGCTGTTGCTGATGCGCAAAGTATACGTCAGAGGCATTCCCGCGTGCGCGGGAACAGGCGCGGCGGATTTGGTGAATGTGACGCGGACATCGGTGAGCGCGTTCAGGGTGTGCACTTGAGTTTGAAAATTGGGAGATGAATTAAATGGAGAAAGGGAGGAGGTCGAAATAGCAAGAGGAAAAGCGGCGCGGTGTTGTGTATGTGCTATCCACGATGCCGCTAGTATTGCACCAATGATTAAAAAAAACAGCCATTGGAAAATCCATTGGCGCGATGGAGAAGTTTGGCGCAATAGGGATTGCGCCCTATAATAAATTTCGTTCGTTTTCATCTTTCCAAAACGTAAAACATGACCTCACCCCCGGCCCCTCTCCACTACGTAGAGAGGGGAGATTTCGCGATTCACGCACCACGCCACTTATTCGCGCCCCCTTTCGGCGACGACGTAGATGCGATGCGTATAGGTCGCGTAAGGCCAGCAGGAAATCAGGGTGAGCGTCTCCGCGTCGGGCGTGTTGCGCTGATAATAATCGTGAATCGCCATCTCTTGCTCCGAAGCTCCCACGAAGCGCACGCGGCGTTTGGTCTTGACCTTATAGACGAACTGGCGGTCGTGGACGTAGAGGAAGATTTCGTCACCGCGCCGCGCGTTGCCCAGCGATTTGAAAACATCACCGCCGACGTTGTTATGTCCCGATAATACGATGTTGCCATGCTCTCCCGGATTCGCCGTGCCGCGATGATGTCCCACCGCATTGTTGACACTCTCCCACTCGTATGTCGATTCTCCACCGCGCGATTTCGGTTTGTAGCCGACCTCCACGACCGCGGTGTTTATCTTTAGCTTCGGATAGACCAGACGAGTCGGGGGCTGGCTCGGTGGTTTGGGCGTCGGCGTGAAAACTGCCGCGTTGACAGGGGTGAGGAATGAGTTATCGGGCGCGGGGGATAGAGGAGGTGACATTTCGCGGGCGGAAGGACGCGGGATGAAAGTCGCGGTTGGTATGGGCGTCATAAGCGGAATGCTGACGCCGGTAAGTGAGGGCATGACCGCGTACGGTTCTTGGGCGCGAAACCAAGAGTCAAATTGGCGGTAGGAATATATCGCCCCGACCGCGCCGATGAGTAGAATGCCTATTACCGAAAATAAGTTACTCAGGGTGCGCATCATAAGCGGTAAACGGTAGACGGTAAACAGCAGACCGTAGACGGGGGGGGCTACGATGAAACTTCGTGATAGGATATCATTCTGGCGACCATCCCTGTTTACCGTCTACCGTTTCCTGTCTACCGAATTTTACATATCGGAGCGAGGGAACGTTTATGCGCGGAGGTTTCGACCATTTGGCGTACTTTTGCTAACACCTCGGGTGCGATAGGCGCGGTATCACCAGACTCCAACGCGGCTAGGGCGTCGTCTAGTTCATCGTAAGTGATACCCATCTCCGCCTCGTCCGTCTGTCCCGGCCATAACCCCGCGCTGGGGGGCTTATCGATTATCACCTGCGGCACGCCCAGCTCGCGCGCCACCGCGCGCACCTCGCGTTTCAGCAAATCGCCCAACGGCAACAAGTCCACCCCGCTATCGCCATACTTCGTGAAATACCCCACCATCAATTCCGCCTTGTTGCCCGTGCCGATGACGACATAATTACGCGTATTGGCATGATGGTACAATGTTGCCATGCGCATTCGCGCCTTCAGATTACTGTCCGCGAGGCGATTCCCTTCGGGTAACACCGCTTTGAACTCGTCGAAAATGGGGGTTAAATCAATCAGCGAATAGGGAATGTCGAACTTGTTCACCACTAGGAGGGCGTGTTCCGCGTCGTAAGGCATACTATGACAGGGCATCATCAATCCTAGTACATTGTCGCCCCAAGCGTGCTTCGCCAAGCCTGCCACCACCGCGGAGTCTATGCCGCCGCTGATGCCGAAAACCGCGCCCTGCGCGCCCGCGGCGTCCCCTTTCCCTTTCAACCATGTGCTAATTTTCTCAATTAAATTCATAATTTCTTATTTGCGTCCGCTTCATAGGTCAGGATGAGCGCCTCCGCGATGTCGCGCATTCTGCGTCGCGTGTTCATGCTCATCCGCTGAATCTTGCGAAACGCCTCCATCTCCGATAATCCTTGCGTATCCATCAGAATGCCTTTGGCGCGGTCTACTAGCTTACGCGTCTCCAGCGTATCCTTGAGGTCATCGACCTCCTCACTCAACGCGCAGAACTCCGCGTAGCGGGTAAGCGCAATCTCAATCGCAGGGGGCAAATCTGATTCACGAAACGGTTTGACCAAATAGCCGACCACCCCCGCCTCCTTCGCGCGCTCTACCAAGTCGGTCTGGCTGAACGCGGTCAACAACAAAACCGGCGCGATGCGCTCTTCCGTTAATATCTTAGCTGCCTCGATTCCGTCCAGGTCGGGCATCTTGATGTCCATAATGACCAAATCGGGGTGCAGTTCGCGCGCCTGCTCCACCGCGCTCCGCCCATTGCTGGCTTCGCCTACCACTAAATACCCGAGATTCGTCAGCATCTCGCGCAAGTCCATTCTGATAATAGATTCATCGTCCGCTATCAATATTCGCGTTTGTTCCAAAATAGCACCTCCTGTTCATGGGTAGGGGCGAACCTATGAGTTCACCTCGCGTCAAGTAATCTGCTTGGGAATATCTACAATCGCCCGAGTGCCGGTCTGACTCGCGGTCAGGGAAATCTTGCCCTTCAAGTCCTCGCGCACTAGCGTACGAACAATTTGCAGCCCCAAGCTGGTGGATTTATCCAAGTCAAAATCATCCGGCAGCCCCGCGCCATCATCGCTCACAGTTATCACCACGCGGTCTCCCTCATCCGCCAAGTTCACTGAAATGTTGCCTCCCTTGCGGCGTTCATACGCGTGTTCCATCGCGTTTTGTAGCAGTTCGTTCACTACTAGCGCACACGCGGTAGCCTGATGAGCGGAGAGGTAGATATTGAAACCACTAACCTCGAACCTGACCGGTTTGTCGGGATCTACTACCTGTTCCATCTGCTGGGTGATACGGTGACTGATGTCTTTGATATTCAGGACGCGATTATCCCCCAGTGAGAGAAACTCGTGTACCATCGCCACGCTCAGGATACGATTGGTGCTCTCCTGCAAGACGGTGCGCGCCTCTTCGGTCTGAACTCGCCGCGTTTGCATTCTCAAGAGCGACGCGATAGTCTGCAAGTTGTTCTTGACGCGGTGATGAATCTCTTTAATCATGGTGGTCTTGATGTTAAGTTCGCGTTCTTTGTCTTTGGCTTCGGTATTATCGCGAATCAGCAACAGCGCGCCAATCGGTTTGCGTCTAACCCAACTATGCCAGGGCATCTCCCACGTTAGCCGCGCGGTCAATTTCATCGTGCCAATCAAGGGAATAGCTTTGAGATTCCAACTGCGGTACGCGTCTTCAAACTCCTCTTCCAAACAGCAGCCCTCTTGCATCGCTCTGGAGAAGAGCGCGACTTCGTTGGCTTTAAGACTGTATAAGTAACCGCTCACTAAGCGTTGCACATAACCAAACCGCCGATAGAGATTAGTGGCGATGCCGCTGGCGTACAGAATTTGTCCGTCGGGGTCCGCGGCGAGAATGCCATCGTGTTCACCGAACGGGGAGACCGCGCCGCCGCCTTTCAATTCACCATGTCTCAACATATCTTGCAATTGCCGCACCGCGATTTGAAATGGTCTTTTGCGCCGCCGTTGTCTCTCGTGTTCGAACAGATTGGTCTCTACGCACATCACGCCGATGAGCCGCCCGTTGTGATTAATTGGGTATGCCTTTTGAATCACCGGCGCGCCTTGTGGTACCGGCTGGCGCGTTCCCTGCGAATACTGTTTCGTCTGTAACACTTGCCTGACCACCGAATGAGAATTTGTCGCGATAGTCTGATTCGTTATGTCTTCTGTTCGCGTAGGTGACACTGAATGAGGTCGCGCCTGTGCCTTGACAATAATTTGGGGAGAGGAATTGGTCTTGGATGTGGGATGGTATATCAAGATGTCAGAACGAGTTACATCCGCTACAATCGGCATATTGATGGCTATGCTGTGTAAGAACGCGGTATCGTGCGCGGAAAAATTCTGATTTTTTTTTGTACCTACGTCGGTCAAATTACTCACCTTCGAGTTAAATCTGGAGAAAACTAAAGCTGAATGCTAATCGCGTGCCCTAACTACTCAAACAACCCCTCCACAAAATCGCTCGCCTTGAATTCTACCCAATCCTCAATATGCTCGCCGGTGCCAATGAACCGAATCGGCACTTGTAACTCCTGCGCGATGGGAAAGATGATGCCCCCCTTAGCCGTTCCATCTAATTTCGCGAGGATTATGCCGGTCAAATCCGCGGCTTCGTTGAAATACTTCGCCTGTGACAGTGCGTTCTGCCCCGTCGTCGCGTCGAGCACTAGCATCGTCTCGCGGTGGTCATCGGGGAGTTGGCGGTCGATGATTTTACGTAACTTCGATAACTCTTGCATCAGGTTGAATTTAGTATGTAACCGCCCGGCGGTGTCAATGATTAGTGCATCTACGTCGCGCTTTTGCGCGGCTTTGATCGCGTCGAACACGACCGCGCCGGGATCCGCATCCTGCTGGTGCGCGATAACTTCTGCGTTAACGCGGTCCCCCCAGATTTTGAGTTGTTCGATCGCCGCGGCGCGAAAGGTATCTGCCGCCGCGAGCAGCACCTTGCGATTTCGTTTCTGGTAATATTTCGTCAGTTTGGCGATGCTGGTGGTTTTCCCCACCCCGTTCACCCCCACCATCAGCACGACGTGCGGAGTGACCCAGGTCGCGGTCTCTATGGAAGGCCAGAGGTGAGTATGCGGCGCGGCGTTTGCCAACATTCCTTCTAAATGCTCGCGAAGTAACAGATTGACCTCGTGTGCCCATTTGAGATTTTTACGCTCCGCGCCTTCGCGCAACTGTTCGATCAATTCTACGGTCGTCTCTACGCCAATGTCCGCCTGAATTAGCAATTCTTCCAATTCTTCCCAAAGTTCTTCGGTAATCTGCCTCTGTCCCAATAACCGCGAGATTTTGCCGAAAAAGCCCTCGCGAGTTTTCGTCAAACTGCTCTGTACCGATTTCGGTTTTAATCCGAACATAAAGTTCAGTCTCCTGTGATTTGTAAAACGTGATGCGTGAAACGTAAAGCGTGATGAATTATCGCGCCTATGCAAGCTCTAAGTGCGATATTGTAACATAAAAAGACAAAACGCGAAAATGAAATTC
>CAZSIG010000274.1:5422-5695 GCA_964606195.1 uncultured Anaerolineales bacterium | reverse complement strand
CGCCACCGGAGGAATGGTTGCCGCTACTCAAACGCATTCGCGACGCGGGCAAGCTATGCCAACTCTACGTCAGTCCCGAAGGGGCGCGGACTATCTCTCGCGAATTGGGTGGGCGCGGCTTCGCGTTCTATATCACGGAGCGAATGACCGCGCACGAGGCAGCGGACTTCCTGCGCGTGATAACCGAAGGATAATATGGCTCTACGCAAATTTGTGAAGTAGGGCAGGTTTCCATACCTGCCGTTTTTGTCGATAACTATGAAACGGCGGCTA
>CAZSIG010000274.1:0-5322 GCA_964606195.1 uncultured Anaerolineales bacterium | reverse complement strand
CCCCCACAGGTAGGCTGCGCGCAGCCGCCCTACGCGGGCATTTTCCGGCTCGCGGCAACATCATTCATAGCGGGTTACTCATTATCACAAAGAAAAAAGGCTCTACGCGGATTCGTGGGGTAGGGCAGGTTTCCATACCTGCCGTTTTTGTCGATAACTATGAAACGGCGGCTAAGAATACCCCCACAGGTAGGCTGCGCGCAGCCGCCCTACGCGGGCATTTTCCGGCTCGCGGTAACATCATTCATAGCGGGTTACTCATTATCACAAAGAGGAAAAATCAGTGTAAATCAGTTCAATCAGCGCAATCAGTGTTCCCGAAAATAAGTACGGAGGATTTATAACTAAGTGAATAGCAAAGAACGCGTAAAACTTGCTTTTGAGCATCGCGAAGCAGACCGCGTGCCGATTTTCGAGTTGACCATAGATAATCCCACCGCGAGCCAGGTGCTGGGACGCCCGACGCTGTGTGGTTTCGGCGGGCGGGCGCGCGGTATCGCGCAGAATGAAGCCTTAACTGCCGGTACGTTCCAAGAATATCACCGCCAGCGCGTCGCCGACGAAATCGAACTCTGGCGCGCGCTTGATATCGATGTGTATCCCAACGCCTATCCCATACCGCGCAACCCACTTGCCCCGGAGCAGATTGAGGAATATGCCTGGAAATTCACCGACTCGGTGACGGGACAGTGGAGCATCTGTATCTACGCGCCCGAAAGTGATACCTATGACCAAATAGATTCGTCGTTGAAACGCGGCGGCTTGGCGGAGTTGGAGAAATTGACCGCCGCGATGGAGGCGAATGAGCCGTGCCTGGAGGATTGGGATTTCACGCCGGTTGACACGTTCATCGCGGAGTTGGGCAAGGACCGCGCGGTGATGGGTGTCGCGGATGTGGAAATTGGCTCGACGTGGGATTGGGCGGAGCATTTTTTGATCGGGTTAATCAAAGCTCCCGACCTGATTCACCGCTATCTTGATGCGCGGCTGCGTGTCACGTTGATGCTGCTGGAAGCGACGCTCGAACACGGCGTCGATGGCATACATGGCGGATACGATTGGGCTGCCGCGAAGGGACCGATGTTCTCACCCAAACATTTCCGCAAGTTCGTCTTCCCGCGCCTCAAGCAAATCACCGATTTGTGTCACCGCTACGGCGTGCCCTATGTGAAACACACTGACGGCAACGTCAACGCGCTGCTGGAGGACATGATTGCCGCGGGCGTGGATGGGTTTCAGGCGATAGAACCGCGCGCGGGTATGGACATCGCCCAAATCAAGCGCGACTACGGCGACCGCCTGACGCTCATCGGCAACGTGGATTGCTCGACGGTGTTGGTGAATGGTCCTGTAGACGCGGTGCGCGAACAAACCGCATGGGTGATTCGCACTGCCGCGCCGGGCGGGGGCTTTCTGCTCTCCACCAGCAACTCAGTGCATCCCGGCGTCGTCCCCGAATATTACCTCGCGATGTTGGAAACCGCGCGAGAGGTGGGGGATTATCCGATAAAGTGAGGCGTGATACGTAATGCGTGAAACGTGAAACGTAAAGAAAATGAGCAAGTTACGCGATAATATTACGCGTCACGCCTCACGTTTTACGCTTCACGTTTCACGAAATCTAATAGGAGAACGACAATACTATGCAAATCAAAGACTCAGTTGTACTAATCACCGGCGCGGCGGCGCGAGTGGGACGCGTCATTGCGCTGGATTTGGCGGCGCGGGGGGCGCATATCGTTTTTAGCTATCGAAGTTCTAAGGATTGGAAGGAGACGCAATCTGAAATTGAGACACACGGCGTACAGGCACTTGCGGTGCAGGCTGATGTACGCGACGCCGCGCAGGTCAAGACGCTGGTCACCGCGGCGATGGACAAATTCGGGCGCATCGACGTGCTGATTAACAACGCGTCGGTCTGGCTCAAATCGCCGTTTCTGGAAATAACCGAAGCGGATTGGGACCTGGCGATGGACGTGAATCTCAAGGGTTCGTTCCTCTGTGCACAAGCGATCGCGCCGATTATGCTCCAACAGGAACGCGGCGTCATCATCAACATCACCGATATCTCCGCGTATCAAGTTTGGGCGAACTACGCGCACCACGCGGCGAGCAAAGCGGGTTTGGTCTCGCTGACCAAATCGCTCGCGGTCGAACTCGCGCCGCATATTCGCGTCAATGCCATCGCCCCCGGCACAATCCTGCTGCCCGACAACGCGCCTCCAGAAAAGATAAAATGGGCGACGGACAAATCGCTGCTGAAACGCGTCGGCTCACCGCACGATGCCGCGCAGCTCGCGATTATGTTGATCGAGAACGAGTTCGTCACTGGCAGCGTTTATTTTGTAGACGGCGGACGCGCGCTGACGTGAAGACGTGAAGAATACAGATAGGCTACGCGGCGCACCTCACGCCTCACGCATCACGCCTCACGCATTAGAGGAGCATAAAGCTATGTCTAGTATACTTATTCACAATGGCGCGGTGCTCACCGCCGATGGGTGGGTGGAACCGGGCTATTTGTACGTTGAGGGGAATAGTATCAAGAGCATCGGCGCGGGGGAAGCTGCGTCGGAACTAACGGAGCGCGCCGATACGGTAATTTCGGCGCAGCACAAGGCGGTTTTACCCGGCTTAACCAACGCGCACACGCATTTCGGGCAGACCTTCATGCGCGGGTTGGCGGGCGGGCGGGCGTTGCTGCCCTGGCTCAAGGAACTAATCTGGCCGTTGCAGAGCGCGATGACCATCGCGGACATGCGCCTCGCGGCTACGCTAGGACTGCTCGAAAACCTGCGCTGCGGCGTGACGCACGTCGTTGACCACCACAAAATCACCGCGACGCCGCAGCACACCGACGCGGTTTGTCAAGCCGCGCAAGATGTCGGCTTAAATCTCACACTGGCACGGTCGTGGTCTGACGCGGGTAAAAACGCGGAGGGACAGGAGAGCATTATGTCCGACCTAGAACGGCTGTTCGCGCGGTGGCACAGCGGTAACATTCGAATTGCCAACGGTCCCCTAGCGACCTGGCGTTGTTCGCCGGAGACGCTGCAAAAGACCCACGAAATCGCGCGGCAACACAACTCGCTGACTCACCTCCACGTTTCGGAGGCGCGGGATGAAGTGCAAATGTGCGCCACCGACAATGACCTGTCGCCGGTCGCGTGGCTCGATTCGCTTAGCGTGTTGGACGATCATACGCACATCGTCCACGCGGTCTGGGTCGATGATGCCGAGATTGAGCTGCTGGCGAAGCGCGGCGCGGTGGTGGTGCATTGTCCGGTCAGCAACGCGGTGCTCGGTTCGGGTGTCGCGCCGGTGGCGCGCATGTTGCAACGCGGCGTGAAAATGCGCTTGGGCACCGACGGTCCCGCCAGCAACGATACGCAAGATATATTCGAGACTATGAAGATGGCGCTAAGTTTGGCGCGCGTGACTGCGCTCGACCCGACCGCACTATCTCCTGCCGCCGCGCTGGCGTTGGCGACCGACGGCAAGGTTTTGTCTCCCGGCGCGCCCGCGGATATAATTATCGTCAATCTCAATCATTCCCGCGCCGTTCCTGTGCATGATATTACCTCCGCGCTGACGTTATGCACGCACGGCAGCGATGTGGAGACGATCATCGTCGGCGGCGAGGTGCTAATGCGCGAGGGGCGCGTGCTCGTGCTCGATGAGGCGGCATTATTGGCAGAGTGTGCCGCGGCGATTAAGGGGCTGCGACGGCGCGCGGGGTTGGATTAGTTTGACAATGTTACCATTGAGGACAAATTCAATATTGTACACTAACTACCTGACAGTTTGCTGTCTCGCGCCGCGCCCCCCCGTGAGTGAACTCTCGGTTGCTATGAGAAACGCGCTGAAGCGCGTTATGTTGAACATGCTTCAGCATGTTTCCGGTAGCCGCGCCGAGTTCACTCGGCGAACAACGGCGCGGGGTAAGTAAAAATCTGTGTCAATCAGTGTCCGATTTCTCAATAGAGTCCATTTGCTTATGAAAAGATTAGCATTACTATTCACTACAATCTTTATCATATCAGCAACGACCGCGTGTATTGTTCCCGATGCCCCCGCGATAGCGCTCGAACCATCCCCTGACAATACTCCACTCCCTCCCTCTACAACGCTAACGAGAACTTTGGCTCCGACTAGTACGTTAATACCTCCCACCGCGACGGTAGCCCCATCGTTACAACCATCGGAGACGCCCACCACAGAACCTACGCGTGAACTTTTTGCGCTGGGGGACAAATGGTTACGCGCGACCGACGGCATGGAGATGGTCTACGTCCCCGTGGGGACTTTTGAGATGGGGAGCAAAACTTGGGAGGCGGACGCCGCGTGGCGCGTGTGCCGCAAGTATCGCGGCGATTGTATGCGCGAAACCTTCGAGCGCGAACTGCCGCTGCACATGGTGACATTGGATGGCTTCTGGATAGACCGTACTGAGGTGACGAATGTCCAGTATCGGCTGTGCGTGGAGGCGGGCGCGTGTCAAGCACCGACAGATTGTTACTGGGACGGCTCGGCTTACGGCACCGCGGCAAAGGCGGAGCACCCCGTTGTCTGCATCGATTGGTATTCCGCGCAGGCGTATTGCGCCTGGGCAGGGGCGCGCTTGCCCACAGAAGCTGAGTGGGAGTACGCGGCGCGGGGCGAGAAAAGGTTGACTTACCCTTGGGGCAATCGGTTCGAGTGTGAACGGGGTAATTTCGTCAATGTTTCAGAAGAATCGGAACCTGTGATTTTGCAAGGGGGACCGGGATGTGATGAGTACGAGGGCACCGCACCGGTGGGAAGTTTTCCCGAAGGCGCCAGTTGGTGCGGCGCGCTCGATATGGCGGGCAACGCGTGGGAATGGGTGGCGGATTGGTTCGATGCTACTTACTACGCGCGGTCTCCCGTGCACAATCCCACCGGGCCGGAATCGGGCGCCCAGCGCGGGCTGCGCGGGGGGTGCTGGTTCTACGATGCCACCAGCGCGCGCAGCGCCATTCGCGATTTTCTCCCGCCCCAAAACCGCGACCCGATCAGGGGCTTTCGCTGCGCGGGAGATGCCGAAATCGGCGCGGTTGAGTGAGTTGGGACTTTATACAATGGAACGCAGATAACGCGGATTAACCTGATTTACGCAGATTTTTCGTTCTGTAGCGTGCTTAGTACTACAACGAGACTTCGCGCTAGGATGTCATTCTGAGCGACCAGCGGGAGCGAAGAATCTCGTTTTCCGGCGGACTATTACTTCCTGGAACGAGATTCTTCGGCGCTGCGCTCCTCAGAATGACATTTCTAAAGGGCAACGGTAGTGATAGTTACATT
>CAZSIG010000273.1:0-5719 GCA_964606195.1 uncultured Anaerolineales bacterium | reverse complement strand
TGAGTCAAGTAAATCCGCTCCGCGAAGGGGATCTCCACAACTTTAGTTTGTCCCGCCAAGACCGAATTATACAACGGTTCTAATATCTCGCATATTTCGGGGGGGAAAACTTCCCAAATACTCTTTCCGATCATAGCTTCGCTCGATAATCCGGTTTCCTCTAACTCTTTACCCCCCGCGAGGAGATAGCGCAGATCCTGATTATACAACACCACCGCGCCGTTGGGAAAGTTCTCCGCCATCGCGCGATAACGTGCCTCGCTATCCTGCAGCGCCCGGCGGGCGCGCTCGCGCGCGGTAATATTCCTGAAGATACCGTAAACCAATCTCCTGTCGCCCAATTCGCTGATGCTAGAGTTTATCTCGATCGGAATCGCCTTTCCCGACGCGGTGACCACCTCAACTCGCACTAAATCCGCGCCACCTCCCTGTACATACGCGACAAAGTCATCGGCGTACTTCGTCTCTTCGCTCTGTGGATGAAGATGAGTCACCGACTTACCAATCAGTTCAGCCTTGTCCACCTCCATCATTTTCTCCGCTTGAGTATTCATATCAACTAGAATGCCGGTATTCGCGTCCGCTACGAAGATCGCGTCACGAGCACTCTCGAAAAGTCCCCTAAATCTTCGCTCCGATTCTTTTAGATGTTTCTCCACCTGTTCCCGCTCGCGAATCTCCTCCCGTAGTTGGGCATTCGTCGCTGATAATTCCGTGGTACGCTCTTCCACTAACTGCGCCAATTGGTGCCGATGCCTCTCTAGCTCTTCCTCCGCCCGTTTGCGCGCCGAAATATCCTCGATGACCGCGATGAAGTGCTCCGGCTTACTCGCCGCGTCTTTTATCAACGATATGGTTATATTGACCCAAACCACCGCGCTATCTTTACGAATATACCTTTTCTCTATCACATAGTTTTCCACTTCGCCGGTCAAGGCGCGCTGTATAAAATCCAAGCTGATGTCGATGTCTTCGGGATGGGTAATATCTTGCACCGTTCGCGCCGTCAGTTCGGCGCGGTTGTAGCCCACAATATCACATAGCTTTTGATTAACGCGCAGCCATTTGCCATCCAGCGAGATGTGCGCCATACCAACCGCGGCTTGCTCGAAGGTGGCGCGAAACCGCTCCTCGCTCTGACAGAGATTTCTGAAGAGCAGTGTATAAGGGTTCTCTAAGCCGGTTTTAATGACCGCTTTGTAGATCAGATAGAACGCGATGACTTTGAAGATATGTCCTATCATGTTGGCGGTGCCGTAGACGCCGATATATTGCGTGAAGGCAATCTCGCTACCGATGGTCAGAATGATGGACGTGATCAGCAACCGCAGCACGAAGTTGTCGAAACTAGCGCGGTTTCGTAGAAGCAAAACCATGGAGATGACCAGAAGCAGCGAGATGATATATTCGCTATAAATCTTGAACCGCGTTAGTCCCACTCCCTCGATGTAACAATCGGGGAAGATGTTCCACCAAAAGATCGAGACGAATAGGAGAACGAGCGCAGCCGCGTAGGCAATTAAGGTATTTTTCAGCCTAACTTTGCGGTCGATCAAGAGCGGCGCGATCAGCAGCGAGATGCTTTGTAGATACCGCGCCGCGATCCATAACTGCGTCGGCAGATTAGAGCCGTATTCGGGAAAGATGCCCATTCCTTTGTATGCCAATGTGTGCACCAAGTCGATTACGGCAACGAACACATACGCAGTGCCGATGAACAGCACATAGTTGTTGTCCATGAATCGCCGCGCGTTCCAGATGATCATAAAAATGCCGCACGCGACGACGATGCTGAAAAGTTCGACCAGAGTATGAAATAGCAGATAGCTGTACAAGCTGGCAGCGTATGTTATGATTAGGACGATTATCCCGACCGCGACCTCTATAAATGTACTAGAATGTGTTTTCATAATGAACAATCAGCGTAAATCAGTTAAATCAGAAAAATCTGCGTTCTATTATCTGGGTATCGTGAAATAGAACGTCGCGCCCGCGCCCGGCTCCGATTCTACCCAAATCTGCCCGCCGTGCCGCTCCACGATCTTCTTACAAGTCGCTAGACCGATCCCCGTTCCCGCGTACTCATTTCTGGTGTGCAACCTTTGGAATATGACGAAAATACGCTCCATCTGCTGGGGATCGATGCCGATGCCATTGTCGCGGACGGAAAAGAGCCAATCATCGGCGCGTTCTTTCGCGCTGATATGTACTCGCGGGGCTTCATCACCGCGAAACTTTATCGCGTTGCTGATCAAATTTTGAAACACGCGGTAGAGTTGCGAGGAGTCAGCCAATACTTTCGGTAACGCGTCGTGCGTGATTACCGCGCCGCTCTCCTTAATGGTTACGCTGAGATTGCTCATCGCTTGTTCCAACAGTTCTTCACAATTCGTAAGCGTCAACTCTGCGCCGCGCGTGTCTAGGCGAGAGTATGCCAGTAGGTCTTTAATCATTCGCTGCATTCGAGTGGCGCCATCCGCCGCGTACCAGATGAAATCGCGCGCGTCCTCGTCTAAACTATCTTTGTAGCGGCGTTCCAGTAGCTTCATATAGCTCGTCACCATGCGCAGCGGCTCTTGCAAATCGTGAGAGATAACGTAGGAGAACTGCTGTAAATCCTCGTTGCTCCGTTTTAACTCAGTGGCGTAGTGGTGCAGTTGTTCCTCAACGCGTTTTTGTTCGGTAATATCGGTCGCGACCTCCATCCGCACCCAGCGCCCGTCAATCCATCGAATGGCGCGATCCTGAATGTGGTACCAGCGGTCGGTAACAGTGTTCTGAAATTCCCAAGTGTACACCCCGCGCGGTTCGCCATTTTCAATCAAGTGTTCGTTCGTGCAAAATTCACACGGTCCCTCTTGTCCCTTTTGGAACACTTGCCAACATATCTGACCCTCGACATCTCCGAACAAGCTGCGCGTATATTGATTGACGAATAGCAACTCATATGTCTGCATATCCGCGACGTACATCAAGGCTTGCATACTGTTCATCACCGTCGCGAACCGCTCCTCACTTTCTCGCAAGTCCTCAGTTCGCTCCGCCACTTCCGTTTCTAACTCCTGCCGCTGCTGTTCAATGGCATATACGCGCCACCGATAACCGCCGAAGAGCAAGCCCCCAATCAACACCAACACCGCGCCCCTGAACCAAAATGTCTCCCACCACGCGGGCAGCACGATGATTTTCAACGCCGCGCCCTCCTCGTTCCAGACGCCATCGTTGTTCGCGGCTTTGACGCGAAAGGTGTATTCGCCCGCCGGCAGGCTGGTATACGTCGCGAAACGCCGATTGGCGGTCGTGTAGTTCCAATCTTCCTCAAAATTTTCTAATTTGTAGGCATAGCGATTCTTCTCCGGCAACGCGTAACTCAGTGCCGCGAACTCGAAAGAGATGACGTAGTCTTTGTGCGATAGCTTGAGCAGGTCGGCGTAAGTGATCGCTTCTTTTAGCAACGCGTCCTCGCCTGTAGATGGCTTGACCGATTTATTAAACAGCCGAAAATCGGTGAGCACCACCGGTGGAGCGTAAGGGTTGGCGGTGATATGTTGCGGCTCAAACACCGTCAAGCCTTCAGGTCCCCCGAAAAGCATCTCACCGCTATCCAGCACGCAGAAGGCGCGGGCAGTGAATTTGTTGCCCTGTAAGCCATCGCGCACATCGTAGTTTTTGAACGTCTCGGTTCGCGGGTTGAACCGCGAAAGCCCCTTAGTCGTACTAAGCCACAGATTACCGTCGCGGTCTTCCAGAATGCCGTATATGACGTCGCTTGGTAAGCCATCTCTAATGCGGTAATGGGTAAATGTCGCGGTCTGCCGCTCGAACCGATGCAGCCCGCCGCCGTCGGTGCCCACCCAGAATCGCCCCGCGCGATCTTCGTAGATAACTAAAATCGCGTCGTTGATTAAATTCTGTGGATCCTTAGAATTTGCTTGATACCGCGTGAATTCTTCGGTGGCGCGGTCGAAGCGGTTTAATCCGCGATAAGTGCCGATCCACAGCGTGCCCTGTTGATCTTCATAGATATCCAGCACGTTGTCGTAACTCAGGCTGTGCGGATCATCGGGATCATGTTGGTAGTGGGTGAACTGCTTCGCGGCGCGATCAAAACGATTAAGCCCTTTGTACGTCCCAATCCAAAAATCTCCCGCGCGATCTTCGTAGATCACCTTGACGTAATCGTAGCTCAGGCTATGCGGGTCATTTTTATCGGCGCGGTAGTGAACAGCCCGTCCCGTCTCGCGGTCGAACCGATTCAAGCCATGTTGCAGCGTCCCAACCCAGAAGTCCCCGGCGCGGTCCTCATATATAGCGGTGATGTAGCTGCCGCTCAAGCTCTGTGGATCGTCGTCATCGTGGAAATAGTGAGTAAATTTATGCGCGGCGCGGTCCCACCGATTAAGTCCATCCTTAGTGCCAATCCATACCTCACCGGCGCGATCTTGATAGATCGCCTGAATATCCTCGTGGCTCAGGCTGTGGGGATTATTCGGATCGGGGGTGTAATTGGTGAACTGCGCGGTGACGCGGTGGTAGGTGTCAATCCCGCCCCAAGTGCCGAACCAAAGCCCCCCGGCGCGATCTTCGTAGATAGTCCAGACGAGATTGTAGCTCAAACTTTGCGGATCGTTGTCGTCGGGACGGTAATTGATAAAGCTATTCGCGGCGCGGTTGTAACGATAAACGCCATGATTTAGCCCGCCCATCCAGATCTCGCCGGTTTGATCCTCTAAAATGGTGTAGATAGATTCTCCATCGGTCGCTTCATAGCGGACAAACTGCTCGGTTGCGCGGTCAAACCGATTTATCCCCCCGGTCAGGGTGCCGACCCAGAACGCGCCAGTACGGTCTTCATAGATGGTGTATACTCCATCTTGCGGGCTGCTCAGACTATGCGGATCATTCGGATCGTGGCGGTAGTTGATAAACTCGCCAGTCTCACGGTTGAAACGACTCAACCCGCCATTTCGTGTGCCGACCCACAAAGTTCCGAACTGATCCTCGTAAATATCTAGTACATCGTTATCGCCCAAGCTGTGCGGATCATCTTCATCGTGGCGGTAACTGGTAAAGTGCGCGGTCTCTCGATCGAAGTGACTAAGTCCCCCGTCTGCCGTGCCGATCCACAGTTCTCCGTCGCGATCCTCGAAGATGACGTTGACGTTGTAACCGCTCAGACTATGGGGATCGCGGTCGTCAGGTTGATAGCGCATAAACTGTCCCGTATCGGGCACGAAGCGATTTAGTCCGCCGCCCCGAGTGCCGATCCACAGATTCTCACCGCGATCCTCGAATATGACGCGCACATCATTGCTCGACAGGCTGCGCGGATCATTCTCATCGTGGCGGTAGTGGATAAACTGCTCCGTCTCAGGCACGAAGTGGTTCAGCCCGCCGCCCAACGTGCCGATCCACAGCGTGCCGGCGCGGTCTTCGTGCAACGCGCGGACGCGGCTGTCACTCAAACTTTCGGGATCATCCGGATCGTTTCGATACGCGTGTAGAGAATATCCATCATATTTGAACAGCCCATCCCGCGTGCCGAACCACATAAAGCCTATGCGATCTTGTAGAATGGCGTACACCGTCCCCTGCCACCGCTCTTCGTCGTAGGAGAGATGATCAAATCTGATTTTATAGTCCTGAGCGAATAGCAGATTGGGAGATGAAAATAGCAGCGATACGATTATCGCTATGTTGAACAATTTTCTCATATCTT
>CAZSIG010000272.1:0-5736 GCA_964606195.1 uncultured Anaerolineales bacterium | reverse complement strand
GGGCACGGATCATCTAACTGAGCGCAGAAAGCCGCGAACTTATGTGCCAGAAAGTGATAATCCAGCCGCTCCGTTTCCGGCAACTCCCACGCATTGCGGCACTCCGCCAAAATCACCGTCTTATGTGAATGTACCGTCGACAGCGTGATCACCATCTCCTCCGCCACCTCCTGCGCCGTCAAACCCGCGGCAAACTTGGTCAAGGCTTCCTGTTGCTTGGGCGTAAGCTGCTCCCAAACTCGGTGGCAGCGCGCCCACTCGTCGCGGTTCAACACCTGCTGCAAGATCGCCCACAGCGCGGTGGGCGTATCCACCGCCAGCGAGCGCAGCGCGGGGAAATACTCCCCCCACGGCATCAGCGGCACTTCGATCAACCGCGCCGCCTCGGTGTGCATCAACGCCCCATCGCGGGCATATTCCCGTATCTCGCGCGGCGTCCAGAGATGCCACAACTTATCGTTATGCTCGAAATGCAACATCGCCGCGGACATGGCAGAGAGGGCAATGATGCGCCGCCCGCCCGCGACACACAGGTGAATGCGCCGCCCCTGCGCTTTCAGCGCGGACACTAACTTGCGTACCGCTTGCCACGCCACCGTCGCGTCCGCCTCATTTTGAATATCGCGCAGCTTACGGAAATCGTTGCGCAACACCACCGCCCGCCAGGGAATATTCGTGTACCGCGGTTGCGCAAACTCTGCCGCCAATTGTTCCAATGCTTGCCGTACGCGAGCATTCTCGGGCGCCAAGTGCAGCACGACGACCTCGCGTACCGTTTCTCCGCGCGACAGTAGGTCATCGAGGGCAAAAGTTACTACCTGAGCTTGACCGCCCATAGTGGCGATCATCACACTTTCATTGATCATTTGATTACCTCTTTCATCATCATATATACAGGACTTATACAAATTCACAATAATTTCACCGCAGAGAGTGCAGAGGACGCGGAGTTTTCTTATAGGAATAATTTTGCTGCTGTCATACATGGTCATAGACGGTCATTTGAAATCATATTTTTCAGCAGGTAAAATTGTAACCAAAGCTCTGCGCTCTCCGCGCCCTCGGCGGTAAAAATAACCCGAAGTTGCGTAAGTCCTATATATAAGGAGTGAAACTTATGAATTTACTACCTGCCGTACTCATCGGCGGACCGCCCCACGCGGGCAAATCGGTGCTCGCCTACAGCCTCTCGCAAGCCCTCCGCACCCATGACGTGCAGCACTATGTCCTCCGCGCCTACCCGGACGGCGAAGGAGATTGGGCGAACGAAGCGCCCCCCGAACTCGTGCGGAATATTCGCGTCAAAGGATATGGTGACCCCGCGTGGATTGACAACATCTGTCGCGATATTGCCCGCCGGCACCTGCCCCTGATCGTCGATGTCGGAGGGCAACCCACCGCGTGGCAAGAAGCGGTGTTCGAGCAATGTACTCATGCCATTCTGTTAACGCGTAATGCGGCTGCGCGGGGCTTTTGGCACGGGTTAATGATCAAGCACGGCGTGACCATCATCGCGGATTTGCGCTCCGACCTGACGGGCGCCGCCCAACTGACCGCCCCCAGCGCGCCCACTTTGCGCGGCACCATTACCGGCTTAGAACGCCATACAGTAGCTGCCGACCCGGTTTTCGAGGCGCTGGTGCATCGGCTGCGCCGCCTGTTCTATCTCGATGCGGACCGCTTATGGCGTCATCTGAAGCACACCGTATCGACTGAGATGTTCATCGATCTCCCCCGCCTCAAACACACCTTAGCCATTGGCGGTACTGATACTCGCTGGGAACCATCTGCCTTACCGCGCGTGCTAGAATATATCCCGACCGCGACAAGTTTAGCGCTCTACGGGCGCGCCCCTAACTGGCTGTACGCGGCTCTCGTGCTACATGCCCATCCCGCACCGGTGTACCAGTTCGATGTGCGGCTCGGCTGGGTCACACCGCACATCATCACGCAGGCAGAACCGGGATCAGCCGCGCTGCTACAGGTAACCACCATTGCCCCGCCCCCTGAACTATACTGGGAGTTCAGTTTACCGCAGCACTACCTCGACTATGCCGAGATTCCCGCCCTATCTGTGCCCCCTCTTCCACCCCATACGGGGGTGATTATCGGGGGAAAAATCCCCCATTGGCTATTGAACAGTCTCATGCTGACCTACCGCGCCGCCCCCTGGATAGGCGTATACCAACCGCAGTTGGCGGACCGCGCCGTGATCATCAAATCCACGCACACCGATTATCCTATTGGAGAACTGTTACGCGTGCCCGCATCATAGCCCCCAAGACTATAGTATAACACAAAAGTGTTCGTTTGTCTGTAGGGAAAGTTCTACAATTTTTGTCAACTTTTTTGACAATTTTTGTAGTCATTTACCTACAAAATCTTTAGTTTGTATATGCGACGCGCACTTAAAAAGACGCGAGAGTCACTCTCGCGTCTTTTTACTTGGGTGCCGTCTAGGATTTCCTCTCGGTCTTGAAAGGTTTCAGCAAGCTGGTTACCGCCGCGTCATGCGTCTAAAAGCCCATTTTAGCGGATCAAATTCTACTTTCAGGAACTTCTCTAACTCTGGTCGGTCAAAGACGATTTGCCTAAACTTGCTCCCCTCGCGTATCAACCACTGCGGCATATTTTTCTTGAATCGATTATTTTCGTGATGGTTCTCCCCTAACCTTAGTACCACCGTATCGCGACGTACTTGCCAACGCGCCGGTTGATAATAAAGTTCCTTTAGATCCGCGTAGGCGGTATCATAAGAACGGGCGCGGTAATCGCGATCGATACTCAGCACTCGACACCAATGAGGCAGCTCCCCTGTAATAGCCTCCCTAAATAACTCCACTAATATCTCTGATGAGAATTTGAGAATGTCTACCGGCAAATCGAACACAATAGGATAACGCCCTACGCATTGTCGTAGTCCGGCTAGGTTTTGGTTAGTACATAGAGTGTGAGCCGTATCGCGGTAGTAGCCAAACATGGAACGGATAAGGGTTTCCAACATATGAGTCCACTGAAAAAAGGCGGAAACGTCAGCAGATTAAGCGGATGGCGCGGATTTTTTGATTTTGTATGACCGCGTATGAATGTAAATAAGCGCGATTTCATCAGCTTAATTCGCTAAATCCGCTGAAAAAGTTAGTTTTTCAGTAGAGTCATAGCATAATAACTCTCTAAAAACCACAAGGCGCGAGTTAAACTCGCGCCTTTCTTTTTTTGACAGAATACACTTACATGTCAATTCTATCGTTACGGCTGAACTATATTCAGACTAACATCATCAATGTGCATCGCGGTTACAGCCCCACCATTGTGCACATTATACCAAAAGCTGAAATTTCTCACAAAAAAGGCGGGCTACAACTTAGCGTTGCAACCCGCATGTTTGTCAGAATCAGGAGCTTTTACCATAGGTAGGTTGTGCTTGATGTTACCTCTTACAACACCCAAAAGGTCCTACAACCGCAGCCTACACCGCGATGCTCAAGATGCGACGCATTTCTAAAGTGTGTCCACCTTGAACGCTATCCCTTAAGACCCTTAGGGCGGAGCGAATATCGTTCCTAAATTACTCATCATCCTTACCCTTACGCAGAGCATAAGCTATAGCCGCGCGGCGATCCTCAAGTTGCAACTTCTCCACAATCTGTCCCATGTGATAACGAACCGTGCGCTCGGTGAGATGAATTCGCGCGCCCACCTCTTTGTAGGTCAACCCTTGCGCGACCAGGTCTAACACCTCCACCTGGCGCGAAGTCAGCTCCGGAAAATTCTGGGGATCGAGGATGGCTGGGGGCGCCGCATCAGGTTCACGCGGCGCGGAGAACGCATCATCCTGCTGCGCGAACTCCGCCAGCACGCGCGCCGCCAATTCTGGTGCCAGCACTACCTCCCCCCGCGCCAGATTACGGAGTGAGTGATAAAAATCATCACCCTCCAAACTTTTAAGCAGATACCCCGAAGCTCCTGCCTTGAGCGCAGCGAAGAGCGTCTCATCGTCCGCGACGACACTCAACATCACTATCTTGATGTCAGGAAACTCCGCTTTAATCCGCCGCGTAGCCTCCACCCCATCACAACGCGGCATCTGCACGTCCATCAAGATCACATCGGGCAGCAACTCTCGCGCCATCTCCTGTGCTTCTATCCCATCATGCGCCGTTCCCACCACTTGCAACCCCCGCGCGGTCAACAGCGTCCGAATCCCCTCCAGAAACATAGGATGGTCATCTACCAACATAACGCGCAGTCCCAATTTCCCTGAAACGGCGGTCACGACGCGGGGAATGTGCACAATGACGCGCGTTCCCCGCCCGGGCGTCGAACGCACCTCCAAACTCCCGCCGATCTCCACGGCGCGGTCGCGCATGATTTCCAGTCCAAAATGAGCATCTTCTCCCTGGCGGTTTAAGGATTGCGGCTCCGATGATTTGGTCCTTTGTTGGCTTACATCAAAACCTCGACCATCATCCTCGATTATCACGCGTATCTGGTTAGTATCGAAGAAGAAATACACTCGCGCCCTATTCACCCCCGCGTGTTTGCGCACGTTGGTGAGCGTCTCCTGAATAATTCGCAACAGTTGCATCTCTGCCGCGCGAGTGAGTGGACGGCGCGGCAAATCGTCCGGCAGGCTCAATTGCGTCGTGATGCCATAAGTCTCCTCAAACTCATGCAGATATTTCCGCAAAGCGGCGAAGAAATCGGGCGCGGTTTCGGCAGCGTCCTTAATCCCTAAAATATAATCGCGAACATCAGTATTAGCATCCTGAACCACCTCCACAAGCTGTTGCAGGGCGGCGCGCGCCTGTGTTGTTTGACCCTGATCAAGTAACGTACTGACCGCTTGTGCCTGTACATGGATATAGCCTATCACCTGCCCTAAATTATCATGCAGTTCTCGTCCGATACGCGCGCGTTCTTCCGCAGTTGCCAGAGCATATTGCTGTTGGAGTAGCCGCTCTTCCGCGCGTTTACGCTCGGCAATCTCCTGCCGCAGTTGCGCGTTTTTCTCCTGTAAGCCCTGCTGCAAATTGCGTAAGGTCAGATGAGTAGTGATACGCGCCAAAACCTCTGGTATCTGAAATGGTCTGGAGATGTAATCGACGCCCCCCACCGCGAAGGCTTTCACTTTATCCAACACCTCACCCAACGCGCTGACAAAGATCACCGGAATATCGCGCGTCCGCTCGTCTGCCTTCAACCGCTCGCAGACCTCATACCCCGTCATACCCGGCATCAACACATCCAGCAAGATCAGGTCCGGCGGCTCTGCCCGCGCGGATTCAAGCGCCAAATACCCATCACCGACCGGCCGCACATCGTATCCCTGTTTGGTCAGCAATCTCATAAAGAGGTGCAAGTTAGTAGGAGTATCATCAACGATTAAGATATTTCCCCGTGTCGCGGTTTCTGGTTGCTCACTCATAACCCCGTTTTCCCTGTGCTCATTCGGTATATAGCAGGCAAACACGCTGGTTTGCCCCTCCCCCCCTGGCAAATTCCAAGAGCCTCCAAATGATTATACTCGAAAAGTGTCTACGCGTAAAGGACACCATCGTTAAAAACAAAAGCGGTGACCCGGTTTGAAACCGCGTCACCTACTTTCAATACCTAAAATGACAACTATAGAACTTACGCAAGTTCAGGCTAATTTTACCGCTGAGGGCGCGGAGAACGCTGAGATTTGAAGGTAGGGTTCTATCAGCATAGCAAAAATGACTTTTAATGAATTTT
>CAZSIG010000271.1:1685-5745 GCA_964606195.1 uncultured Anaerolineales bacterium | reverse complement strand
GGCGTCGAGGTAATCTCTATCCGTTTTATCTTTGTGGTGGACGTTTGCTCCGCGGTGGTAGAGGGCACCACCAGAACGCTCTTTTCCGCCGCGTCTTTAATCCGAAACCACAAGATTATCGCGACCGCGAGCATGATGAATACCGCCATCCCCAACATCGCGAGGGCATAGCAGCCGTCTCCCCCACGCGCGGGCACAGCCCACAATTCAATCTCTTTTTTGTCTTTCTTATTTCGTTTTTCCATATTCATTGTTGTAACTCACTATAGAGACGCGGAGAACCAGAGAAGAGGAAAGTATAATTTTATTGGATCAACGCAGATTCGTGGGGTAAACGGTGGTGAGTGCGGCAGCCGCGAAGTGCAAAATACCCGCGTAGGGCGGCTTTCTTAGCCGCCGCTCCAAATCATCGGAAAAAACGGCAGGTATGGAAACCTGCCCTACCCCACGAATCCGCGTAGAGCCATTTTCTCCAAGTACAAACCGCGTGGTCAAAATCTTTTAGTAGGCTCCTTCTCTAAACGAGACCCTTCGCTGCGCTCAGGGTGACATATTAGTCCCCGCATCATGATTAGGACACTGGTTCAGTTAAATTGGATACCGCGGCGAGCGGCTCCAAGCCCCCGTCCGCGGGGGCGTTGGGGCGAGATGCGTCACTATTCTGCCCTCGCGGACGAGGGCTAGGGCTAGGAGCATGGTCGGGGAAAATCAAACTCAACTGAACCAGTACCCATATAGCAGTAAATGGTAAATGATAGTTCCAACGAGACTTCCGAAGTTTCGGAAAACTTCGGAAGTCTGAATGCCGCATCCGCGCGCTATTGTCTGTCTATGACTGCTTTAACGCGGTGTTGGACACGTATTAACATTTACCGAAGTCTATTACTGCAGAGGACGCGGAGAACGCGGAGTACAATAAGCCGAAAGCTGATGGCTGACCGCTAACAGCTAACGCCTAATAACGATACTCATGCACCACATAATCAGCGGGCAGTTCGCTCACAAACCGCGACGGATTGCGCGCCCATTTCCCGCGCTCACGCGTGACCGAGAGATACAGTCGTTCCTTCGCCCGCGTCATTCCCACGTACAGCACGCGGCGTTCCTCCTCCAACTGTGTGGGATTATCCAGACTCAACCAGTACGGCAGATTTCCCTCCTCCAGCCCGATGATAACCACGACGGGAAATTCCTTCCCCTTCGAGTTATGCAGCGTCATCAGCGAGACCTGATTTATCCCCTCCGCGAGGTCATCCGCGCTCGTCGCCAGCTTGACGTAGCCCAAAAACGCGTCCAGCGAAGTATCGTCGCTGATGCGCTCGAAAGTGTCCAACTGCTCCAGCCAGGCGCGTTTCAGGTCATACCATTTGGCATCGGTCAGCGAAACCGGCAGTTCCATCTCCACCAACCGCGCCATCCACCTACTCGCGTTCCACCAATTCTCATCGCTAAGCAACTCCAGCACGCGGTCAGCCAGCGGAATATCGTCGCGCCACTGCGCGATTCGCGCCGCAGCGAGTTCCAATGACTCGTTCTCATCTTTCAGGGGCACATCCGCGTCGTACATTCCCAACGCCACCAACGGGAGCAGTTCAGTCAACGATTCTAGCTCCTTTCGGCGGCGATTCTCGCGTAGCAAAGCAAAAAACAGGTCGCGTATCGTGCGCACATCCGCCGCGGCGCGGTGCCGCGTCTCATCACTCAACTCGAAATGCTGGGCGAGAGCCTCTAACGTATGGCGTTGGTGGGGTAACAACCGCCGCGCCATCTCCAGCGTATCGAGCGACGGATTGGTCAAGCGGCGTTTGAGCACGTGCTTCATCTCGCGGTTCAGAATCACGTTATCGAACTTGATGATATTATGTCCCACCAAAATCGCGCCGCCGATGTAGCGCAGAAACTGCGGCAAAATTGCCTCGATTTCCGGCTTATCTCGCACATCCTCCCAAAAGATGCCGTGAACCTCACTCGCGGCTTGGGGAATTCTGCCGCCGCGCGGGCGTACTAGCGTCTCAAATCGCTCGCCCACCTCCGCGCCACGGTCCAGCGTCAACGCGCCAATCTCCACGATTTCGTCTTTTTTGACCGCCGTACCGGTCGTCTCCAGGTCATAAACGATAAAGCGATTTTGTTCCAGCGTCTCGTAGGAGATGACCAAGCCCTGCGCCAGCCGCCACGCTACAGTGGTCAGCGAGTAGCGAATCGTGCCCGCGTCGCGGGGCTTCAGCGTCAAATCGGCGGCGATGTCCACGTTCAGGGCGACGACGAAATTGTCTTCGTCGGCGGGCACGAAATTCGCGCCCACGAAGGGGATTATCCGCACTTCCGCGTCGAGATATGTGCGTAAAGTATACTCCAAGATTATCGCAGCGCAAATCGCGTCTATCGTCGGCGCGGGGACGAGCGTAATCGGGGTGCCGCCATCGACCGCGGCGCGCAGTGGCGCGATTTCAGCGGAGGGAGATAGAAATTCGGTGAAGCCGAGCAGCGTCTCGATTTCCTCACTCTGGTACGGACCGCGGCGGCTATCCAGTACGCCGAACAGATTTTCGACGACGCGGCGCGCCGCCGCGCCGGTGATGGAGCGAGATATGTAATCGACCGCGGCGATGAACTGCCGCACCGCGACGCGCGTCAGGGGGCTGACTTCGGGATAGAAATCGAGCTGGCGCGCCAAATCCGTCAGTGAAGTCCCGTCGCGCCGCGCTAGTTCATGTAATTGTAGCATGGTCAACTCATCGGCGATGACGCGGGGGAAGTTAATCGCCTCTTTGAGCACGGGGTCGCTGAACGAGTGCAGAAGTTGTAGGTAGCGCGTCACCTCGCGCACCCCGTCATGTTCCCAAAAGCTGTCGCGCTGTGTGCGTTGGCTGGGAATGTTCGCCCGTCGCAGGGCTTGCTCCACCGCGTCGCCTAGTTGGTGAGTGCGGTATAGCACCGCGATGTCGGAGTAACGATAATTTTCGGCCGTGACTAGATGTTGAATAGTCTCCACTAGCCACTGCTGTTCGTCCGCTAGTTCGGAAAAGAACAATGTGGCGACCGGCGCGCCGTCGGGGTTGATGGCGCGCATGGGGAAGCGGTTCAGGGCGCGAGCGTGCCGTTCAGGAGAAGGCTGTATTTCCTTGCTAAGTAGCTTCTCCGCGGCTTCGAGGATTTGCGGCGTCGAGCGGTAATTCTCTTCGAGCTGAATCGTCACCGGGTTGTAGTCGCGGTGAAACCGCGCCACCAGCTCCGGATTTGCGCCGCGCCAGCCGTAGATGGATTGGTACTCGTCCGCGACCACCGTCACTTCGCGGTCGCGCGGGGCGAGTAGTTGCAAAAGGCGATATTGCGCCGGATTTACATCGTGAAATTCGTCCACCAATAGGTGTTCAAAACGCTGATGCACTTCGGCGAGAATCAAATCCTCCTGTTTCAGTAATTTGATGGTGTAGAGTATCAGATCGTTGTAGTCGACCGCGTGGTAGCTGCGAAGCAGGTCTTGGTAAACTTCACCCACCTGCACGAAGGCGCGTTCGCGAGCGTCCTTTCCGCTGGTCTCTTCCGGTAGAAAACCGCGCGCCTTGCACTCTTCCAGATAGGCTCGTAAATCGCGGAGGTCGCCGGGGGTAGCGTAGCGGCTCCAGCCTAGTTCGTCGAGTGCGAGGTTGATCACCTCATCCTGTTCCGCTTGGCCGAAGATGACGAACTGTTCAGGCAAGCCGACCGCCGCGCCATGTTCGCGCAGTAGACGCAAACAGGTGGCATGGAAAGTGTTAATCCATATCCCCTCCATTCGCTCAGCGAGGAGTTGTTCCACACGCGTGTGCAGTTCCTCCGCGGCTTTGCGCGTGAACGTGACCGCGAGGATCTGCTCCGGCGCGATGTCGCGCGCCTGAATCAGGTAGGCGATGCGGTGGGCGATGACGCGCGTTTTGCCGCTGCCCGGCCCCGCGAGGATGAGCAGGGGACTGCCGCGCCGCGTGACGGCGCGGCGTTGGTTTTCATTTAGGGATTCTAGTAGTTCCATCAAGTGTATTTTAGCTGAGTTGCATGGCAAAAGCAAGCGGGCAAACCT
>CAZSIG010000271.1:0-1585 GCA_964606195.1 uncultured Anaerolineales bacterium | reverse complement strand
TCTTATATGTATAATATCAGCAAGCGGGCAGTTTTTAGTTATTTTGGAAACGTTGACATCGCGGAGGCAGATATGACTGCTGATGTACAACGCGGCTGATAACTCAAAGCTGTTAGCTAAACGTTTATATGAATCACTAAAACGAATCGAAAGAGGAGGATAAAATGGCAAAGAAAGTGAGTGTTTACGAAAATGTAACTAAGCAGTTTAGCAAGGCAGCCGATTTGATGGAGCTTGACGAGGATGTGCGGAAAATATTGTCGAAGACGATGAACGAGATCACCGTCAGCTTTCCGGTGAAGATGGACAATGGGGAGATACAAATGTTCACCGGCTACCGCGTGCAACACAACAGTGTGTTGGGGCCGTTCAAGGGGGGATTGCGGTATCACCCCGCGGTCGATATAGACGAGGTGCGCGCGCTGGCAACCTGGATGACTTGGAAAACCGCGATTGCTAACATCCCCTTTGGCGGCGCGAAGGGGGGAATTCAATTTGACCCAGCCGATTATTCGCGGTCTGAGTTAGAGCGCATCACGCGGCGGTTCACTTTTGCGCTAGGCAGCAATATCGGGCCCGATTACGATGTCCCCGCGCCGGATGTGAACACCAATCCGCAGATCATGGCGTGGATTTTGGACACCTACACCTCCACCATGCCTCCGCACGATCGCCACCGCAGCCTTCACGTGATTACCGGTAAGCCGGTCGATTTGGGCGGCAGTGTGGGGCGCGATAAGGCGACCGGGCAAGGCGTCGTTTTCCTCATCGAACGGTGGGCGAAGGATAATAATTTTGATCTAGACGGCGCGACCTATTTCGTGCAAGGCTTCGGTAATGTCGGCTCGTGGGCGGCGCGATTGATGAAGCCGCACGGCGCGAAGCTCGTCGCGGCTGAGGATGCTTCTGGGGCGATATTCTGTGAAGCGGGGATCGATTCCGAGGCGCTGACTGAATATGTCGCGGAGCATGGCGGCGTCGCCGATTTTCCCGGTACTACCGCGATAGACCATAAGACTTTTTTGAGCACTAAGGCGGATATCTTCATTCCCGCCGCGCTGGAGAATCAGATTACCGCCGAGACCGCGCCGTTGGTGGATGTGAAATTGGTGGCTGAGGGGGCTAACGGTCCCACCGATTTGGCGGGTGACACGATTTTGCAGGAGAAGGGGGTCGAGGTACTACCGGACATCCTGTGCAACGCGGGCGGAGTTATCGTCAGCTATTTCGAGTGGTTACAGAACAAGCGCAGTGAACTCTGGGATCTACAAGAGGTTGATTCTAAGCTACACAAGATAATCATCAGCGCGTATGAACGCGTGCGCGCCAGAGTTAAGGAATTCGATACCGACTGGCGCACGGCGGCGTACATCGTCGCGCTCGCGCGGCTCGAAAAGGTGTACAAAGGGCGCGGGATATTCCCGTAAACTTTGGGACGAGATAGAGAAGATGAGATAGAGATAGAGTACAGCATAGGCTCTATCTCTATTTTTATCTCCAAGTGGTAGTGGTGGTATGGGGATACCGCCCTGAAGTCGCGCATCCTAGAGGGCGCAATCCCCATTGCGCCAGTTTATTTCCGAGG
>CAZSIG010000270.1:0-5756 GCA_964606195.1 uncultured Anaerolineales bacterium | reverse complement strand
TCATCGCGGTGCGCGGAGACGCGCCAATGTATCCAACGCTGGCTATCTCCGGGCATGTACTCGCGCACGCCCGCGGAGGTGATGGTACGTTCAGGCGCATTAGGGCGCGGGCGACCTTCACCCGCTCTGCCGCCGGGTGTCACTTCGATGGCGGGCAGGGGCACGATGGGCGGCTTGACCATCAGGCTAGTCCACCCCGCGTAGTGTTGAATGACGGTGTATACGCCGAACGGGTCACCGGAACGCAACGTTGTCTGACCCAACGTAAACAGCCCGCGCCGGCTGCATATGCCAGAGGTGTACCATTTGATGTGAGAAGTGGGTCCCACGCCGACGACGCGGCTGATGCGATAATCGGGCATGGTAGATTGGTCGGTCACTTCCACCCATAAGCCGGGCGCCCAGCCCGCGTTGTTTAATATAAATCGCTCCTGTAATCGATCTCCCACCTGCGCCCAGCCGAAGCGCATCTCGCGCGTTAGATATAGCCCATGTTTCAGAGACCGCGCCCATAGATAGCTTGTCAGCCACATACCGCCCAGCCCGGCTAACAGCACGCGCCAGCCGCGATATGGCTCGACTAAGTACCAGATGGATAAGAAAATGACCAGAATGGGCAGAAGCCGCGTGTTTAACTGCAACCGCGTCTTTACATGGTCGCTATTTCTCGCGTTTTCATCATTCATCGTTTGTGTTATACCATGCAGTGGAGATTGTGTCAAATAATCGCGCTAGGACTTACGCAGATTTCAGACTTCCGAAGTTTCGGAAAACTTCGGAAGTCTCCGCCCGCGTTCATTGGCATTCATTAGTAGTCATTTATAACCCGCTCGCGCAGATTTAATGTGAAGTTGCGTAAGTCCTACGCGCGCGGTTTTGATTAGATTAGGCTCTATGTAAACCGCGTTATAAATCACCGCAGAGGACGCTGAGGGCGCGGAGTTTCTTTATAAGAAGCTCCGCGTCCTCTGCGGTAAAAATACTCCGAAGTTACGTAAGTTTCATAGATATTACTGTGATAGCGAAGATGAATCGGAATTGAAAAAGATGCTAGTTGGTGGTATAATTGACCCGCTCGGTATCAAACAGTACTTACGCAGATTCAAAAAGATTTACCACCGAGGGCGCGGAGAGCGCGGAGTTTTCCAAATGATCTTTGAGCACCCCGTCAATATGCTTTTTTATGCACCTTTGTGACCGCGTATGACAGTTAAGAGATTATCATCCTAATCTTCTCCGCGTCCACGGCGTTCTCTGCGGTTAATCATTACGTGGTCTGCGTAAGTCCTATCAAAGTAAACTACGGCGCAAAACCGCGCCGTTTAAGGAGGAAAAATTCATGCTTGACCAAGAATTGCCACTGATGGAGCACTTGGTCGAATTGCGCGAGCGATTGATTAAGATAGCATTGGCGTTAGTAGTTGGCACGGTGGTGAGCCTGGCGTTTACCGCGTATTTGTTAGAGATGCTGACTACTCTGCCAACGCGGTTGGGCTTAGGAGGCACCCTGACTTTGATCAATCAATCGCCAACGGAGGGGATCAGTAATTATTTCAAGGTCGCGCTAATCAGCGGGATAACTCTGGCTATGCCGATCATTGTGTATCAGGTTTTACGCTTTGTGCTGCCCGCGCTGACGAAGCAGGAGAAGCGGTATCTGCTCTTAATAGTACCCGGCGCGGCAGCATCCTTCGTGATTGGCGTGCTGTTCGCCTATTTCTTCGTGCTGCGCGCCGCGATAGTCTTCTTAGGCAGATTCGGCGATAGGTTCGCGATGCAGATGTGGACGGTGGAGACCTACATCTCGTTCGCCACAACTCTGCTTTTTTGGCTGGGGCTGAGTTTCGAGTTGCCGCTGGTGGTTTTCTTCTTGGCGAAGATGCGGTTTATCACACACCGAACTCTCGTAAGCCGCTGGCGTCTTGCCATAGTTATTGCGGCGGTGGCAGCTGCGGTGATCACTCCAACGCCGGACCCGGGCACGATGAGTTTGGTGATGATGCCGTTGCTACTTTTATACCTAATCAGCGTGGTATTAGCGTTTATCGCCACGCCGCGTGATGCGCGAAGTGTTTCTTCTGAACCGCGTCGTAATAGATAGGACACTGGTTAGCACAGATAGATTTCGGGGGAGTACAAGGAAGAATCTGCCACTAATTGCACGAATTTTCACTAAATTTCTGCCTTTTTGTGCCAAGGGATTAGTTAAGTTGGATTTGATAACCGCGCGAGTATGTTCGTGGGTAATAGTTGACTACGCTCGACCGCGTATAGCCTTCCGAAGTTTTCCTAAACTTCGGAAGGCTGAGAAAAAATCAGTGTTTACCAGTGTAAATCTGTGTCCAATGTTAGATTCTTCAGTTTTCGGGGGGGAAAATTGGTGTTATCAAGGGGGCAAGTTGCCACATACACAGCGCAGTCAAATCTATCGGCGGTAATCACCGCGAGAGATGAGAAGGAGATGGTGCTCATTCCCGCGGGGGAGTTTCTGGCGGGAGATGATAGACACGCGGTATATTTGGACGCATTCTATATCGATAAAACACCCGTAACCAACCGCGAGTACGCGCTTTTCGTCGAAGAGACTCGGCATCGCAGACCGTATGGCTGGCAGAACAGAACGTACCCGGAGGGCAAAGCGGAACACCCGGTAACTTTCGTCGCGTGGAAAGATGTAGTCGCGTATGCGGAGTGGAGCGGTAAAAGGGTGCTGCTGGCGTTAGAATGGGAAAAAGCGGCGCGTGGGCCCAGCGGCTGGGTATATCCTTGGGGCAATCAGTACGATAGCACCAGATGCAACACGCGCGAATCGCAAATAATGGATACCACGCCTGTAGGATATTACTCCCCGCGTGGCGATAGCATATATGGAGTCTGCGATATGGCAGGCAACGTGTGGGAATGGGTCGCGGATTGGCACGATGAAGCAGGAGGAAAAAGAACGCTGTGCGGCGGCGCGTGGGACAACTCTAAGGAGTTCGCGCGCGGGGCGTTTCGGCTTGGGGGCATAGAGTATTATCGATATTATTATTTCGCGGGATTTCGCTGTGCGTTAGATGTCGCGAATCTAATGGAGATGGAGAAGCAGTCAGCGGATTGAGTGAGTGGAGCGGATTTTTTGTTGCATTATAACCGCGTATGGACATAATTCGGCGCGGTTTACGTTTTACGATAAGGAGGGAATTCTGGAGTCATCTGAATTAGCCAAAAATGTTGTAGATGCTGTTTTGGAACGCAAGGGCTTCGACATAATCATGTTAGACATGCGCGATGTGTCTTTCATCGCGGATTATTTTGTGATTTGCAGCGGCAACGTAGACCGTCAAGTCGATGCCATAGTCGAAGAGGTAGTTAAACAACTCAAAAAACGGGATGTTCTTCCTCATCATGTAGAGGGAACCCCGGAGTCTGGATGGATGTTAGTGGACTATGGCAGCGTTGTCGCGCATGTATTTGTTCCCGAAGAACGCGAATACTACGCGTTAGAACGTCTGTGGAACAAAGCCAAAACGGTGGTCAGGATTCAGTGAGCTTAATTAGAAATAAGCTAACTACAAAGAACACTAAGCAATTTAGTGAACAGGTATAAACGCGTATGACAGCTAATGAAAACCATCTTGGTGTTTCTTTGTGCCCTTTGTGGTTGAAAAGCTATTTCTAATAACATCTAGTAATCGGCACAGGTATCCTGAGTCCAACCACGTTCTAACCCCGCCGCGTCGAAGGCGTCCAGAGCTGCCGCGTACTCCGCGGTAGTAACCTTACGTCCCAAGACAGGATCATGCACTGCGCGGTGGGCGGGGAAATACTGGTCCATTAGGCTGACGTGTACTCTTGGAGATAGCGCGGTGGCAATCCATTGGAGAACCGCTTTGGTGCCGGACAAATCGTGTGGCAGAAGCATGTGGCGAATTATCATGCCCCGCACGGCGATTCCCGCGTCATCCAAAATCAAATCTTCGCCAACCTGGCGGAACATCTCGCGCAGCGCGGCGCGGTTAACCTTGACGTAGTCAGGAAAACCGGATATCTGCCGCGCGATTTTATCGTCGGCATACTTGGCATCGGGCAGGTAAATATCGATGATATTTTCGAGCAGGCGCAAGGTCGTGACGCTCTCATAGCCGCTGGTGTTATAGACCAACGGTAATCGAAACCCGCGTGCGATTGCCAACGGCAGCGCGGCGAGTATAGCAGGGACGAAATGCGTGGGCGTGACGAAGTTGATGTTATGCGCGCCGCGTTTTTGCAACTGACACATCATCTCCGCCAAGCGCGCTGTGGAGATCACTTTGCCCACTCCCAACTGGCTGATGGGATAGTTCTGACAGAATATACACCGCGCGGTACACCCGGAGAAGAATATCGTCCCCGAACCGCGTGTGCCGCTGATGGGTGGCTCTTCCCAGATATGCAGATTATAGCTGGCGACCTTTGGCTCCGCTCCGCTGCGGCAAAATCCTTCCTCGCCGCGTAATCGATTGACGTGACAGGCGCGGGGACATAGCGTGCACGAGGCGAGCATTTCTTGAGCTTGCGCGGCGCGGTGTTCTAACTTTCCGGAACGATATAATAACATATAGCTCGGAACCATGAAGCTATTATATTACAAATGGGCGAAAGCGTAAAATAGAACGCGAATTTATGAAGGTGAATGGGACACTGATTTTTCTATCTTTGCTGATTTTTTTGCCACTAATTTCTGTAGTGGTTAAATGGTAAGTGATAGTTAAAATGATTACAATTAAACCACAAAGGACACAAAGGGCACTAAGACAATTTTTAGGAATGAGAATTAAATAACTTGCGCGTTTCAATTTGGCTCGAACCAGGTGAAAAAATGTTAATGACTGTCATACGCGTTCATTGGCATCTAAGCGCACCCATAAAGGGTGCGCCTACAATGTAGCCGCAGGCTTTACGCCTGCGCTGACTACGCCAAGTGGGCAAGTTATTTGTGCACCATTCCTTAGCTTCGGATGAGCGTATTTGACCGCGTATAAGCACTATTAACAGAAAAAATACTTAGTGCTCTTGGTGCTCTTAGTGGTTAAACTATCGCGTTACTTTTCCCTATCACTTACTTCTTTACCACTACTAGAAAATTAGTGGAAATTCGTGAAATTAGTGGCAGATTCTTCCTTGTGACCGCGCGAAATATAAAAACGAAAAACTCGGTGTTAATCGGTGTCCCCTCAAGGTTGACAGATAAGCGCAAGTAAGTTAAAATTGTCTACGACGCCGCGATAAGGAGCGAAAATGAGTACAATATCTAAACTATTTCCGGGAATAGGCTTAGCGATTCGCGATATTCAAACCGCGCTGGAAACCCATCTGGAAGCGGAGAACGCCTCCACCATGACCATAATTAAAATGCTCGGCGCGTTACTCGTGACCTGGTGGATATACGTGCCGATTCACGAACTATTTCATGTCGCGGGGTGCCTGTTGGGCGGCGGCAGCGTGAGTGAACTCTTCATCGCGCCGCAATACGGCGGCACGTTGCTAGCGCGCATATTCCCCTTTGTCGTCTCCGGCGGGGAGTACGCGGGCAGGTTGACCGGCTTCGACACACGCGGTTCTGATTTTATATATTTGCTGACAGACTTTTTTCCCTATACCCTTACCCTACTTTTCGGCGTATTGACATTGCGCTGGAGTTTGCGCCGCCAAAGCCCCGCGATATTCGGTATGAGCCTGGTTTTCGTCGGCGCGCCCTTCATCAGTGTGACCGGCGATTACTACGAAATGGGGTC
>CAZSIG010000269.1:0-5779 GCA_964606195.1 uncultured Anaerolineales bacterium | reverse complement strand
AAAAAATTCGGCACATTCACCGCGGTGGATGGCATAAACCTCACGGTATCCGACGGCGAAGTGCTCGCCCTGCTCGGACCGAACGGCGCGGGCAAGACGACCACCGTGCGAATGCTCGCGGCGATTCTACGCCCGACGCGCGGCGCGGCAACGGTCGCAGGATACGACACGGTCAAGGATGCGGTTAAAGTGCGGCACATCGTCGGCTTACTGACCGAGTTTCCAGGCTTGTACGGGCGGATGAAGTCCGAAGAATATCTCCACTTTTTTGGCGAACTGCAGGGAATGTCCAAAGAGTGGCGCGTAGACCGAATTTTTGATTTATTGACCCTTTTTGAACTATGGAACGCGCGCCATTTGCGCCTCGGATCATATTCTAAAGGGATGAAACAGAAGTTAGCCCTCATTCGCGCGGTGCTGCACGAACCCCAAATCGTCTTTCTCGACGAGCCGACCTCCGCGATGGATCCGCACAGTGCGAAACTAGTGCGCGATTACATCAAAGAGCTACGTGACGCGGATAATACGCTCATCGTCTGTACCCACAATCTAGCGGAGGCGGAGATGCTTGCCGACCGCATCGCCATCATTAGCAAGGGACAAATCATCGCGCTGGGGACGTTCGCGGAATTGCAACAGCAGCTTTTGGGTGATCCGTTGATGGAACTGCGATTGGCGTATCCGATTGATGGCGCGGTTTCATTACTAAGTGATATTATTAGAATAGAAGAACGCGGCGAGAATTGGCTGCGCTACCGCACGGCGCGCCCGGAACAAATCAATCCCCTGATTTTAGACCGTTTGGCAGTCAAAAAATACCCGGTCGTCACACTTAGCGCGTTGCCGCGGCGGTTGGAAGAGGTTTATCTGCGCATTGTGGAGAGGTAGCCTGAAAGCTATCGGCGGTCAGCTATCAGCTAATCCGCTGAGGTAGTTAGCAGAACTTACGCAAATTCAGAATAATTTTACCGTAGAGGGCGCGGAGAGCGCAGAGCTTTCTGGATAGTTTTCTAGCGCGCCGCGAGCATGACTTTTAATGAATATTTATGACTGTGTATGATAGATACAAAAAGAATCTTTCCCGTAAATCTCTGCGGTCTCTGCGGTAAATTTCGGCGCGGTGTGCATAAGTCCTAAGTTAGTTTCCTCAAGGAGAGATGTTTTATGGAAAGAGAAGAATTGTTGACTAAAATGATGGAATGCCGCGCGGCGTTGCTTCAAGCTATCGCGGAGTTGAGCGAAGAAGAAATGACCAAAGTTCAGGTTGAGGGAACTTGGACGATTAAAGATTTGCTGGGGCATCTCGCGTCGTGGGATGAAACTATGCTGAAGCCGTTACAGAATTACGCGGCGGGCGAGGGATTCGAGGTTACAGTCCTTGAAAATTTTCTGGTATGGAACGACGAACAGGCAGCGCAAAAACGCGATCTGCCACTGGATAAAATCAGAGAACAGTTTATCCAAGTTCGCGAGGAATTAGTTACCGTCGCTAAACATTTGTCGGATGAACAACTGAATCAGCAGATAGTTTTTTCTTGGGGCGGAAAGGGCACTGTCGCGAAAGGATTGTGGGGGTTATGCGAACATGAATGGGAACATATCCACACTATTCAAAAATGGCGCGAGGGTCGAAAGTAAAAAGCTTACTTCAGAGACAAAGTGCAATGCTCTTTGCCCTCCTGTACTATGCAAAATGCGAATATCACCCGATGAGCCAAACAAAAAACTCGCGGTGTAATCACACCGCGAGCCTCTATTTTGACCACAATTTACCGTAAGTTCTATTACGCGAAAAATACAATATATTGTATCCACATAAAACCAGAACACAATATATTGTAGTACAACCCTCTAATCAAAAATCTCCCGAATCGAAACCTTTGGCATCAACTTATTTTGCGGGGACGGCGTGAGGTGCGATCTGCCATCCCGCTCTCCACTTCTTTCCCTTTCCATTCAAACACAGAACAGTGCCTACTTCGAAGCGCACCAACCCACTATGCGCGTTGCCAGTCAACAAATAGTTCGCCAGATGCGCCAGGAACGGTAGATGTCCCACAACCACAAGCGCGTCCGGCTGTTTCGTCAACAACCGCGCGATCGGAATTACATCATCATTGGGCATCAATCCATCCATCTTGATTACTCCTTCAGGAGGATTGAGGAAATCTCCCAATAAATCCGCGGTCTCCTTAGCGCGCTCCTTACCGCTATGCCAAATTTGCCGTACCTTAACCCCCTTTTGCACCGCGTACTTCGCGACTCGCGCTACCTCATCACGCCCCTTGGCACTCAATGGGCGCCGGGGGTCCTCGTATTTGCTCACCGCTTCGCCATGTCGTACCAAGTATAATTCCATCATCCTTTTCTCCTCTTTATCATTTACTAACATTTATTTGCTATTTATTGATAGAACTAGACCTAACTTAACTGTGCATAAATGATAGCCCATTACTCATACTACGGCTAATCCCCCACAATCGGTGATAGCCTGTCGAATACGCTGTAGGTTACGCGCGTCGTCTCGCTCAGTTGCCCGCAAAACCGTCCACCCCGCGGCGCGTAGATCATAATCGGAAACAGCAGGATACTCACGCACTACTCGCGCTGCGTCGACGCGCTCTTGTTCCTCGAACAGCACCGCGACCTTTCCCACTTGACAAAAGATCGCGAAAGGAATGACATAATTCGGGTTATCCTCACGCACCGCGTGACGACGCTCCGCGCTGATGCCGTTATCTTTGAACAACTGCCATAACTGCTCTTCCAGCGCGCTCCCTAACCACAGATCGTTAATTTCCTTCGCGGTTAGTAATTTATCTAAGGTAGTCGGGATAAACGTAATGCGCCGCAGCCGCTGGCTGAGAATAGGTTGTGGAAGTTTGCCCAGTGCACCAATTTCAATTTTATAATACTCATCGGCTGCACGGGAGTGATTCGCCTCTTCGGGCAACAGCTCGCGCCGCGAGAGGATATGATAACGGCGCACTGGCGCATAATAATTGACCGCGTAGCCCTCGTTACCGAAAACCTTAGTTTGATAGAAAGCCAAGTAATCTGCACCGACACGCATCGGAGCGCGCTTGACCGGAATTCGATACCAGCCCTCATCACGGGCTATGGCAAAATCGCGCTTGTTATTCATTACTACGACAAGCACGCGCTCCACTTCGTCGCTTTCGAAAAGCGCCAAATCGAACATCTACTTATGGTAACACATTCTTACAATACATGCAAAAAAGAACGGGCAACTTACCCTCACGGCTCGCGCGGCACTCGACTGATACGCAGCAGGACAATCGCTTCCGTAACAATCAATCGATAAGCCGTTAGAAAACGTGTAACTTTTACCTCCGCTATCGCGCGGTATTCGCCGCTTGTCACAACTTGTATACAAGCCTTGTATACAGGTAAAATTTTCTTGTATACATATTGTATACAACTTGTATACAAGGAATAATACTCCGCGCTTCACTAGAAGGCTTCTACGCGCGATTTTATTGTTGGACAAGGAAATATCAATATTCCCAACAAAATGCTCCAGAGCGGCTTCTAATCAATTCGCGCCATGAATCTCCACAGCCTCGCGCGCGGCGCGAATATTACTAAATGGAGAAACGATGAAGGTCACACATCCCGTACCGATAATCACCCTTCGCCCCTCCGTTTCCTCAATCGCGGTTCTAACCTCGGCGCGCACATCGTCAGGAGTACCGCGCAACATTGCCTCACCGCGATGGATACCACCAACCACCGCGCCGGAAAATCTCTCTTTGCCCGCAGCCAGTGACGGCGCGGTCTCTTGATCGTGCCAATTTATCGCGTGAACCGGCGCGTCTTGCACATAATCGGCAACCAGGTCAAACATGATATTGTTACCATGCACATGCAGCAAATTGAACCACAATCCATCGGTCGCCTGCAAAAGCCGCAAATCATAAGGACAGCCGAACTCGCGGTACTCCGCTTCGGTCAGCAGATCATAGGTAGCATGTTGCAACGCGAGGAAGATGCCCGCGATACCAGTGCTACGGATTTCCTCAATATACCGAATCGTCGTCTCCGCGATTGCCTCCAATCCGATCTTGACCATATCAGGATGTTGACGTAGGTCGGAGAATAGGCGTGCCCCCGCGAGATTCTTCGCCTGCGCCAGAGGGTTAAAGATAGTCTGAATGAATGGCACCTCCGCGCCGACCTCTTTACCAATAAGGTCTAACGCGCGGCGGCTCCCCCCCAGCATACCAATGCGGGGATCTAAGACGCGTAGTTTCGTCCAATCTTCAGGACGTTGAATGACGCGGTCGCCCCATTCACGCGTTCCCTCTAAATTGCCAACTAATCGCGATTGCGCGCCCCAATCGGCGATGCAGTAATTGCTCGCGGGTGAAACCTTGATGAAGTCGAAATCCAGCGCGCGCTGAAAGTCTAACGTAGATCGCGCCAACTCCTCCGCGATTTGATCATCCCCAGGCCAGTGCCGCCATAACGCCACTGCGGGGCGATCTACCGCTTCTCCAGCTATCGTCGCTTCTAGTCTATCTCGCTTATTCATGTTATTCACAAATCACCTCTTAATGTTAAACTGAATATCTCTTTTCTCCCCTACAACACCGTGCAAAACGGGGTTTGTCACTCCAAGCGCGCAGTTTCATAAGCAAAGTCTTCTTGTATACAACGAATATGTGTGTTGTATACAAGCAACACGCTTCACTAGATGATTTTCTCGCGCGGTATCGATTTTAGCACCTTATCAATGCCTGCGCAAACTCCTCCACACGACATGTTGACGGATATCGCTTCGTAAAAACGCGCTTACGTACATTTGTATACAGTTGTGTGCTCGCGCCCCCCCTTGAGTATCGCGGTCTGTTTCTCCTACTCACGCCTAATTATAAGAAACGCGGACAAATCGCGCAATTTTCTGTGTCTGTCCTCGGTTAGATAATAAAAACCCCGAAGGGTTTCCCGAAACTCTTCAGGGCATGAGACTTAAACTTTCTACCCAAGTCCATGCTGCACTGCCAACACCGCGGCTTGCGTACGATCGCTGACCTCCAGCTTAGCCAAAATCGCGCTGACGTGATTTCGCACCGTCCCCTCCGACAGATACAATCGCGCCGCGATGTCGGCGTTGCTCAAGCCGCGCGCCACTAATCGCAATACATCTACTTCGCGCGCGGTCAGCTTGGTGGTGATGAGTGTCGCGGGCTGCGATTGCTGGCTGGCTACCTGCCCTAGTAGTTTCCCCGCGACCGCCGGATCTACGAACGACTTGCCCGCGACCGTCTCCTTGACCGCCTTAATCACTTCTTCGCGCGGCGTATCTTTGAGCAGATAGCCTGCCGCACCGGCGCGAATGGCGTCAAAGACCCATTCATCATCATCGTAAGTCGTCAGCACCAGCACTTTGACCGCGGGGTAGTGCGTGCGAATGTGCCGCGTCGCGATGATAGCGTTCATTATCGGCATCTTCAAGTCCATCAGTACCAAATCGGGCTGGTGCTGCGCGGTCAATTCCACCACCTCCGCGCCATCTTGCGCCAATCCCACCACCTCGATATCCTTCTCCAGTGCCAGTAACATCTCTAACCCATCGCGAACAATCGCCTGGTCATCGCAAATAATCACTTTCATTTTCCTACTCCAAAAATAAATTGGTGCGGGGAGCATGGCACGTTTACCGGGCGATATTCTCATACCACCGCGCCGCGCCCCCCCTCACCCTAACCCAGCGCGCAGCCTACTCGTAAGAGTGCTCCCCTGCGGGGGGAGAGGG
>CAZSIG010000268.1:0-5780 GCA_964606195.1 uncultured Anaerolineales bacterium | reverse complement strand
ACCCCCACGCTGCCCATCATCAAAGACATCACTGATAACATTACTGTGACTGAGAAGCTGCAAGAGATTAAAGAGCGCAATCCCGCGTTGAGTAGTATCCTCAATGAGTTTATCATGGTGTACCAGCAAGAGGGCAAGGAAGCCGCGATTAAACTGGCGCGGGAACGCAACATTTTGGATGCGCAGGATAACCTCCCGCTCACCGTCGTGCTAGATACCAAAGACGCGGCGGTCTTGCAAGAACTGAGCGCGAAGGCGGAGGCGAGGGGGTGCATTGTGCTGGGTTATCTGGGCAATGAATTGGAGATCCTCGTGCCGCTGGCGGTGATCGAGCAATACGAAAGCCCCGACGCGCAGCAGACCGTATTAGACGAACTCGCCGCGCTGGAGCACGTACGCAACATCAAACTGACTACGTTTATGGCGCCGCTGAGCACGATTGAAGGTGAGGGAGTCGAAGTGACCGGCGCGGCGGCGTGGCATGAGCAAGATTATCGCGGGCAAGGGGTAAAAGTGGGAGTGTTAGACTATGGTTTCGATGGTTACAAAAACTTGTTGGATGACGAGCTTCCCGCTGCCGTGACTGTAGAGTCGTTCTCCCGTTTTGGGGCGGCGGACGAGGCGGGCACGCCGCACGGCACGGCGGTGGGGGAAATCATTCACGAACTCGCGCCTGACGCCACGCTGTACTTCGCCTGCATCGATGGCTACGCGTCCAGTTTTGCCAATGGGGCGCGGTGGCTCGCTGACCAAGGCGTACAGATCATCAATCATTCGGGCGGCTTTCCCGATGGTCCTTTTGACGGATCCAATCCCGAAGATGAATTGGTAGATGAAATCGCGGCGCGCGGTATCTTGTGGATTAACGCTGCGGGCAACGATGGCGATGCCCACTGGCGCGGCATGTTTTCTGATACTGATAATGATGGATTTCACAATTTCCCACCCGATGATGACAATTTCTTGCCGGTATATGGAATGCGCGGCGTGCAATTACATTGGTGGGCAAATCCGGGCGAGGATTACGATGTTTACGTGTTCGATGAGTTTGGGTTTGAGATTGCCAGTTCACTCGACGACCAGAAAGCTGGTGTACCGCCGGTGGAGATTACCGAGAGATTTAGTTCAATCTTAGGTATGGTGTATTACGTCGCGATAAAAGCGGAGCAGGAGGCGCGCCCGGTGATATTGGATTTGTTCGTCTCTAATGGCGAAATATACGCCGACGTTACAATACGCGAATATAGCGTTGCCAACCCAGCAACGGCGCGGTCTGCCCTGGCGGTGGGCGCTACGTGGTGGCGCAATGACAAACTGTTGCCCTACAGCTCCGGCGGGCCCACCAGTGATGGGCGCATCAAGCCAGACATTGCCGCGCCGTCGGAGGTGCGTAATCGGTCTTACTCCCCTGAGACTTTTGGGGGTACTTCCGCCGCCGCGCCGCATATCGCGGGGGTTGCGGCATTGGTGCTCGGACGCTATCCCGAGATGACTACGGAGGAGTTACGGAATTATCTATTAAATCATACGCAAGATTTGGGCGCGGCGGGCGCGGATAATGAATATGGCTACGGACGCGTGGCGCTGCCCAATCCCGCGGCGCAAGTGGCGCCCACTGCTACAGCATTACCCCCCACCGCGCCGCCAACAAGCATCCCCCCGACAGCTATTGCTCAAATAAGTGCTACTCCCGCGCCGGCGACCGCCGCGCCCATACAAACTGAAACTACACAAGCTGTCCCTGATGAAGATGAGGATGATACTGATGATAATACAATGTGGATCATCGCGATTGTGGCAACAACGCTGGCAACAATAGGGGGCATTCTCTTTTTCGCTTTTCGTGGTTCCTCTGCTTCTGTTTCAAAGGCAAGCGATGTCCCTCAAATTCCCTCAATTCCAGCGTATCAACCACCTGCCACGCCGTTACCCCCAACCCAGGAACCGGGGTATCGTACCGCGGATACTCTCTATCCGTTGAGTTTAGTTACTAAGACGGGACAACAATACAATTTACAATCAGGAGTTAATACCATTGGGCGTTCGTCCACGTGCACGATAAAGCTGGCAGATGATCAGGTGTCGCGGCAGCACGCTCGCTTGAGCGTCTCAGGAGCACAAGTTACTGTAGAAGACTTATCTACCAACGGTACTTACATCAATGGACGTAAGATCGCCGCGCCAATGCTTCTCACTCCCGGAGATACTTTGCGCTGTGGTAGAACTATGTTTACGCTGCAAGGCGCGGGAGAAGCATCTATACCAGGGGGGATACCTGAGGTAACCGGCGAGTTGATCGAGTCAGACGGGACGAAACGGCCTTTGATCAAAGCTATTACTACTATTGGGCGTAGTTCCACTTGTGATTTACCCTATCGCGACTCTCAGATATCGCGCGTTCACGCCAAGATAGAAATTCAAGGCGCGACTTTCATACTGGTCGACATGAAAAGCGCGAATGGAACTTTTGTTAATCAACAACCTGTAGAGGGTAGAACGACATTGCATAATGGAGATATGATACATTTGGGTAATACTCAGCTTTTGTTTCGCGTGAAACGATAAAACTACAAAGCGAGCTTTGTAATTGCTAAATAGGAGGATGAAATGACCTTACAGACAGGAGTAACGGTGGCTGATGGTCGGTACCGTATCGCGGATTGTATCGGCGCGGGCGGTTTTGGCAAGGTCTATCAAGCACATGATGTGCTATTGGGAGAGTTAGTAGCGATAAAGGAGTTAGCCTCTGACCGCGCTCAGGACGAAACGATGACCAAGCGGTTTTTATTAGAGGCGAAGACGACGATGAAATTACGGCACCCGCGGCTTGTAGGTACCCACAATGTTTTTATCGAGCGTAGTAATTATTATATTGTCATGGAATATATGGCAGGTGGGTCACTGGATGATATATTAACTCAGCAAGATAAAGTGGAGGTTGCCAGGGCATTAGATATCACCGCGCAGATTTGTGAAGGGTTAGCCTACGCGCACGCGGTAGGAGTAATACACTGTGACTTAAAGCCCGCCAATATCATGTTCGACGAACAGGACAATGTCAAGATTGGTGATTTTGGTATTGCCCATGTCTCACAGCAAATTTCCGCGCGCACCTGGTCTACCTCCGATGACTTCGTCGGCGGCACGGTACTATATATGCCACCTGAGCAACTAGATGGGATCCGCGATGCTGCCCGCGTGGATATATACGCGGTGGGCGCGATGTTTTATCAAATGCTTACCGGGCAACACTATCTGCCGTTTCGTATGGAAGTCAAATCTGTCTCAGATTATATCTACAATGCTGAACTAATTTATAGGGGAGAGATAACTGTACCCAGCGCGCATACTCCAGAGGTTCCCGCGTGGCTTGATACCGCAGTTTTAACCGCGTTGGCAAGGGATCCTGAAGAACGTTATCAAACTGCGGCAGAGTTGGCGCAGATGTTACAACAATACAAAGAGCCTGCATCGATTACGGAGGAGGAGAAGGTTATTTCCAAAGCTGAGCCAGCTCCTTCTCGCGCTACCCAAGAGTCTTCTGTCTGGGGCGCGCTAATCACCTTTGAGGGACAAGAACACAAGTTGCAAGTAGGTAATAACTCCTTGGGGCGGGCCACGGAGAACACGATTGTAATTACAGATCCACACATATCGCGTCACCATGCCGAGATTAGTTGCCAAACCGCGCGAGCTAACATAATAGACTTAGGCAGTGCGAACGGTACATTCGTCAATGAGCGACGTTTGCAGGTGCGATTGCCTTATCCATTACAAACGGGGGACGAAGTGCGCTTGGGAAAAACGGCGCGGTTTATCATTCACCGTTATGAAAATGTTTCTCCTAACACTGTAGGGGATACCGCCGTGCGTTCTAAATAGACACACTCAAAATCGGCAAAAATAACCGACTGATTAGTTATCAAGGAGATTGAACTATGCGTATACCTGTTGCCACGTTTACATTTGTCTTAGCGATTGTGGAGCACCAAAACAAATTTCTGTTGGCACAAGAAGCCAAGCCCGAACGTCATAAATCATGGTACTTACCCGCGGGGGGCGTCGATCCCTACGAGGATTTAGTTACTGCTGCCATTCGCGAGACTCAGGAAGAAACCGGCATTGTCGTAGAGCCGACGGGCATTTTATGGTTTGAACACGAACTCTATGATACCCAACGCGCCGCGCAGCCACGGGCAAGATGGCGTTTTTTCTTGACCGCGAAGCCAGTAGGGGGCACACTGAAAAAACGTGCCGATAAGCATTCGCTACAAGCCGGGTGGTTTTCGCTATCCGAAGCGCGTCGGTTGCCTCTTCGTTCTACAGAAGTGCTCACCGCGTTGGAGACCTATACCCACAGCAAGGTAATTGTGCCTATTAGTCTATATCGGATGGTCAGATTATGAGCTTGACTACTGGAGATGTACTTCGCCGGCGTTATCACATATACGAACTCATTGGGGAAGGAGGAATGGGCGCGGTTTATAAGGCAAAAGATACCTATGGGAGAAGACGTTGTGCCATTAAAGAAACCAAAAAACCCAATCCCCAATTTATGCGCGAAGCACAAGTACTTGCCGCGTTACAACATCCAAATCTGCCTCAAGTGTGGGATTTTTTCGAGTTGGCATCAGGGCAACAATACTTGGTCATGGAATATGTACGCGGTGTAGATTTAGGAGAATTGCTTAGACGACAAAATAGACCCTTCTCAGAAACACAGGTTTTGGGTTGGGCGAAGCAACTGCTCGGCGCGCTGGCATATATTCACTCGCGCAACCCCCCTGTAGTACACCGCGACATCAAACCCCAGAATATCAAAATCACTCCAGAGGGATGCCCAATATTAGTGGATTTCGGCTTAGCAAAGAATCTATCTGGGCAAAGCACATCTACCAGTGCCAAAGGCTTGACGAGGAATTTCGCGCCAATTGAACAGTATACTTATGATTGGTTATCTGGTATGCCTGAGGCACAGCAATATTTCGCGAGGTTATATCAAAATGGTTGGCGGAGTGGTCCCTATTCCGATATTTATTCGCTCGGTGCGACATTATATTATATATTGACCAACAAAACTCCGCCAGAGGCTCCAGACCGTATCCAATATGGCTATCCCTTAAAACCCATTCGCCAAGTTAATCCCTACGTCTCAGCTCATCTGGAGGCGGTGATTAGCCGCGCCTTAGAAATTGATCCCGCGCGTCGCTTTCAGAGCGCGGTAGAAATGCAGCGCGCCCTTGTTGCCCCTCCCATATCAAGGACGCCCGCAAGACAACAGTATACTCAGCAACAAACACCCAAAATATCCTCGGGCGTAACCAGACGACAGACCAATAAGACTTTATGGATAATTTGGAGTATCGTGTTACTTATAGGCATCGCGGCTATTATTCTATTAGGAGTAAATTGGCATGAAGATAACAACGAGGAAGAAACAGTCACTAGCTTACCCACGCCGAAAAAAATAGCCCATGTCGAAAATTCTGTTACCCCATCTAGTACAGAAATAACAGCACCGACGACTACAGCGGTTCCTACCAGTACTCCGCGACGGCAAGAGGAAGTCATTACGCCGGTCCCCTCGTCTCCAACGTCCGCGCCACCGCGCAGTTCTCCCTCTCCCTCCGCTACCGAAAAACCACCTCCAGAGCCTGTGCCGCCATCCGCCACGCCACCGCATAAGAGCTATACCGCGCCGCGCTTATTGGCACCAGAAGATAATGTCTATTTGCCGATACCCGGCTCAGTGCTGCCCGAGAACGAGGTAGAATTTCGCT